>CAMGMW010000019.1 GCA_946059285.1 uncultured Clostridia bacterium | reverse complement strand
GAACGACAAAAACGACTATGAGATGCTGGCGCAGCCGGATATCGACGGCGGTATGATTGGCGGCGCCTCACTCGTTCCTCAGAAATTCGTTAAGATCATCGAGGATGCGAACCAACCCATCGCTTAATTTTATACAAATTGCACAAAAAAGGCATTGAGATTTTCTCAATGCCTTTTTTCAACTTCATATTTTGTTTACAGAAATCGACCGATGAATGTGATATAATACAGATATCGGTTAAGGTGCCGAAAATGATGAGAAAGAGGGCGACGCTTTGAATCTTCTGTTTTTCCTGACCCCGAAGGCGACCTGTGCCTATCTATATAATGACTATACCCTGCGTCAAGCGCTGGAGCGCATGGAGAATTCCGGTTATACCGCGCTGCCGATCCTGACTCGTGACGGCAGCTACTGCGGCACGCTCACCGAGGGTGATCTGCTGTGGGCGGTGAAGAACCTCTGCTGCATGGACTTGCGGGATACGGAAGAGCATAACATCATGGAGATCTCCCACCATAAGGACAATGTACCTGTGTCCGTTTCCACAGACATGCAGGATCTGCTGCTGAAGGCAACCGACCAAAATTTCGTGCCTGTGGTGGATGACAAGGGCGATTTTATCGGCATCGTCACCCGCCGCGCCATTATGCGCTTCTGCCTGGAGCAATTCATTGCGCCCCGCCTGGAGGGAGTCGCTACATAACGCCGGGGGCTTAAGCCAGTCTGGACAAAAAACTCTGCAGACGCGGATGGACGGGTCGGTCGAGGATTTCTTCCGGGGTGCCGTCGGCACAGATCATTCCCTCGTCCATGAACAGTACCCGGGAGGCCGCGTTTCTGGCAAAGCGCATTTCATGCGTTACAATGACCATGGTGATTCCCGTCTGTGCCAGCTCGCCGATCAGTGAGAGCACCTCTCCCACCATCTCCGGGTCCAGCGCGGAGGCCGGCTCGTCGAACAGCAGCGCCTGCGGCTCCATTGCCAGGGCCCGCACGATGGCGATACGCTGTTTTTGACCGCCGGAAAGAGTCGCGGGATAGGCATTTGCCTTGTCTGCCAGTCCGATGCGTTCCAAAAGTGCCATAGCCTGTGCCTGCGCCGCTGCCGCGGCGCATTTTTTTACCCGAATCGGTGCAAGCGTGATGTTTTGCAGCACTGTCATATGCGGAAACAGGTTGAAATGCTGGAACACCATACCCATCCGGCGCCGCACGGCGTTGATATCCGTTCCCTTTGCGGTCAGCTCAATGCCATCAAAGAAGACACTGCCCGCGTCCGGCTGTTCCAGCAGGTTCATGCAGCGCAGAAGCGTGGATTTTCCGGAGCCGGAGGGACCGATGATGCAGACCTTTTCTCCCGCACGGATGTGCAGATCGATGTCCCGCAAAACCGGAAGCTGCCCATAAGATTTTTGCAGACCTTTAACCTCGATCACTGCGTGCCAGCCTCCTTTCCAGCCGTTTTTGCAGCTGTGTCAGACAGATGACCATTGCCAGATAGACTACCGCCACCAGAACATGAGGAATCAGATTGAAGGTACGGGACTTAACCGCCTCAGCGGCCTTCGTCAGATCGGTTACCGCGACATATCCGGCGATGGAGGTTTCCTTGATCAATGAGATGAACTCGTTGAACATGGCGGGAAGTATGTTTTTGACCGCCTGCGGCAGGATAATCCTTCGCATGACGGAAAGGCGGCTCATACCGAGAGAGCGCCCTGCCTCCGCCTGTCCCGGATCCACAGAACCGATGCCGGCACGGATGATCTCCGCAACATAGGCGCCGGAGTTCAGACCGAAGCCGATAAAGCACGCGTAGATACCGTGCGTCCATGCGGCAAGCCCGTAGATGATCAGAAGCTGCAGCATCATAGGCGTACCCCGGATCACCGTGGTATACAGATCCGCGACCCAGCCCGCGGCACGCCAGGCGCGATTTCCGGCAGCAAGGTATTTTATGACTGACACCAGACAGCCCAGCATCAGACCGAGTCCGCAGGCGATGACGGAGATCAGGAGGGTGTTTCCCAAACCCTCCAGATACATCTGCCACCGTCCGCCCTCAATCAAAGCGGCATACAGCTTTTCTACCCAAGCCATTTCAGCCCTCGTAGTGCTCGATGTGTTCGTCCACCAGCGCATCTACCGTGCCGGAGTCGATCGCCTCGCGCAGCACTTTGTTGATGACCTCCAGCAGCTCACTGTTGCCCTTCGCGACGGCGATGGCAATATCCTCTTCGGTGCATACGCCTTCCAGCTTTACCAGTTTGCCGTCACTTGCTTTGCACATGGCCACGGCTGCCAGCAGATCAATGATAGCGCAGTCTGCGCTGCCGTTTTTCACTGCGGTGGCGGCCTCCGTGTAGGCCTTAAAGCGCAGCACTTCTGCGCCCTCCACCTGTTCGCTTGCATAAATATCCGCCGTTGTACCGGTCTGCACCGCGATTCTCTTCCCCGCCATGTCCGCAAAAGAGGAAACGGAGGAGCCCTCTGCCGGAACGACGACGGCAAGCCCCATCTTGACATAGGTTACAGTGAAATCGACCTCTTTTGCGCGGCTTTCGTCGGCGGTCATGCCGGCGGCGACAAAATCGCCCTTTCCGGAATTCAGCGCCGAGATCAGACCGTCAAAATACATGTCCACGATCTCTAGCTTTACACCCAGCTCCTCTGCGATCATCTGACCGAGGGCGATATCCACGCCGGTGACCTCGGTGCCGTCGTAATACTCGAAAGGAGCAAAGCCTGCTTCTGTCAACAGCGTAATTTTCCCGTTTTGACGGATTTCGGCAACAGAGTTGAATTTTGCGCCGCAGCCGGCGAGCATTGAGATGCTGAGCAGCAGTATCATTGTGATTGCGATCCATTTTTTCATTCCAGATTCCTCCCATGCGGTCCCGCAGTGGACTGCGGGGCGTTTTTTATAGTATAGTAAAATATTTATACATTGTCAATCGAATTATTATACAATCATGCGGTTCTTTTCCGTCGTCCTACTGGGACATTTGCCCAAAAAACGGAGCTGCAGATCGTGTCGCTTTTTTGATCCGCCCGCCGCGGCGCCAAAACCGGGGGCAGTGCAGACCGCTTGTTCAGTGCAAGGCGGCGGGAAAAAGTTGAAATAACAGCTAGATAGAGCACGGAAGCCAACCTGAACGCTCTCCCTTTATACGGTCTTTCCCATGGTAGCCTTTGACCTGAGGGCTTTTCGACGGTATGAGGAATAATCCTGTCTTTCCCGTTGCAATTTCGTCGAAGTTGTGCTATTTTATATCCGTAAAAGTTTGCACTTCGGAGGTGATTGCCTTGCGCCGTTTTTTGTTGATATGTATCTGTCTCCTGGCACTATGCGCTACCGTCTATGCTGCGGATGCAGAGATCTCCGCCATGCACGCGCAGGCAGAGGTCTACGAGGACGGCTCCTGTAAGATCACCGTGAGTGCGGACGTGAATTTTTCCACAGCGCCGAAGACGTTTTTGCTGCCGCTAGGCGCGGATGCCGATGAAATCGTCCTGGCGGGCTGGAGCTATGATGAGGTCGTGATCAACGGGGTGACCTGCCTGCGCCTGACAAATGAGGCGGGCTTTACGGGAAAACAGACCTTTTCCTGCTCCTATGTGCTGCCCTGCGGCGTAACAGAGACCGATACCGGGCAACGGTTCCGTCTGCGGCTGCCGGAGAGTGGTTGGGAATATGCCATTGCGAATTATTCCCTGCAAATCACGTTTCCGGTGGAGGTCACGCAGCAGCCTACCTGGGTCAGCGGCTATTATGGCGATGTGATTGACAACTATCTGGATATCGCGATTGAGGGCGGCAGCATTCTTGTGAAATCCATTGCGCAGATGAAGGATCATGAGACGCTGCAGATGGATCTGCAATTTGCAGCCGGGACCTTTGATTTGCGGAATCTGCCCGGGAAAACGGCGTCCATTGATCTGATTCTGTTTTTCATTCTGCTGGTGCTGGCAGTGGTATACTGGTTTTTCCGGCTGCGCTACGGCTTTGTCTTTCCAAGGCAGCAGCAGACGGCCAATATGGAGGCGGCGGCAGGGGAAATTCCCTGCGAGCTGTTTGGCGAAATGCCGGATGCCGCGGGTATTCTGGCGCACTGGGGAAACCTGGGCTATCTTTCGATTCGGCGTACCGCCCGTGGGCGGATCCTCCTGCAAAAGCAGATGGAGATGGGCAATGAGCGAAAACCCGCGGAGCGGAAGTTTTTTGCGGCGTTGTTCCGGGGCAATACAGTTTGCGACGTGCAGAGCCTCCGCTATAAAACGGCGGTCAAGGCGATGCGCCGACCGATGCGCGGCGTTTGGCTGCGACGGATGTACTCTCCCCGCAGTGGCAATCCGTTCTTCCTGCGCTGCATGGGCGTGTTGGCGGGTATCTGCGTCAGCCTCCTGATTTTTGACGCGCTGCTTCCGGCAAAGGAAGGACGCTGGATCTTCCTGCCGATGCTGACACTACTGGGTGCTGCACTGCACCTGTTGCTGCAAAGAGGTATGCGGAGCTTTCTCTGCCGGCGCCGTCTGCTGCGGCTAACGCTGGGCGCGGTATCCTTTGTGACGCTGCTGATTCTCGGAAATTCTGCGGGTCGGCTGGCCATTACCATTTTGGACATTCTGCTGCAATGCTTCTGCGGTCTGACCACGATGTTCGGCGGGAAGCGTACCGAAGCGGGACAGGATCAGGTACGCCGTCTGCTGGGCTTACGCCGTTTTCTTCACAGAGCACAGCCGGGCGTGCTGCAAAAGCACAATTACAACGATCCGCAGTATTTTTACCGGATGCTGCCCTTTGCCGAGGCGTTGGGCGTTGGCGCGGCCTTTGCGCGGCGCTTTGGCAGCCGCCTTTCTGAATCCTGTACATGGCTGCATGACGCAGCACGTCTGCCGATGACTCCGCTTGGGTTCTATCAACGATATGAAGAAATCTTTTCCGCGATTCGCGGCGAGTTCTACCGCCCGATCGGGCGCAACGGCAATCTCCGCGCACCCGCCGCATCGCCGGCGGCGGCAGTGGGCAGTCGCC
This sequence comes from uncultured Clostridia bacterium, assembly GCA_946059285.1. The sequence goes on along the minus strand of CAMGMW010000019.1, from coordinate 7,015 downwards.
GACCGCATCGCAGCGCGGAATATGAATTTGACGAATAAAAGGAGCGGCTCATGGAGGAATATCAGTTTTATGCTCTGGTTTCCAGAATGCGCTATATCACCCGCTGGGGATTGATGCGCAATACCTTTTCGGAAAATGTGCAGGAGCACAGCCATATGGTTGCGGTGCTGGCGCACGCGCTGGCACTGATCCGGCGCGATATCCTCGGTCTCCCCGCAGACCCGGAGCGCTGCGCTGTGGCTGCGCTGTTCCACGATGCGTCGGAGATCCTCACCGGCGATCTGCCGACCCCGGTTAAATACTACAATCCGGAGATCAAGCAGGCGTATAAGCAGGTCGAGCACGTCAGCGGTACAAAGCTGCTGGGGATGCTGCCGGAGGCATTGCGTGAAAGCTATGCGCCTTTGGTGTACGAATCGGACGAGCGTGTCCGCGATATTGTGAAGGCGGCGGATAAGCTCTCGGCACACATCAAGTGCATTGAAGAACTCAAGGCGGGCAATCAGGAATTTGAGTCTGCGGCGGAACAGACCCGCACCGCGCTGGAGCAAATGCATCTGCCGGAACTGGACTGGTTCATGGCGCACTGTCTCGGCAGCTTTTCCAGAAATCTGGACCAACTGGAATAGATCATGCCGTGGTCACGCGGCTTTTTTTCTAAGAAAGGAATTACATGATGAAGAAGAAACCGTACTCCCTGTTGGCACTACTGCTGGCTGTTGTACTGTTGCTGCAGGGCTGCATGCCCATCTGGGATCTTTACACAGAGCTGCTCAGCGGCGGACCGCGCCATGAGCGACCGGATTATTCCAACGGAAACATGGACTATACGCAGTATGAGCGGGTGTATGAACCGCGGCTGGAGCAGATCCCCTTTGATGACATCCAATACGTGCGTCCCGATGCGGAAGATTTGCAGGCACAGTTTGAAGCGATAGCGGAGCTGGCGCAGGAGGGCGCGTCTGCCGACGCGATCATCGATGCCTATGACGCGGCATATGACGATTACATTCTGTTTAATACCATGCTGAATTTGATCTATATCTACTACACGCTGGATTTGAGCAACGCGGAATACGAGGAAGAGTATCTCTGGTGCGAGGCGCAGAGTCCGCTGGTGGAGCAGGCAATGGAGGAATGCTGTCAGGCGTTGGCGAGCAGCCGGCAGCGCGATGCGCTGGAAAGCGAGTACTTCGGCGCGGGTTATTTCAGCAGCTACGACGGCGACGGTGTTTATACGAACGAGCGGGTTGTGGAGCTGCTTCAACAGGAATCAGAGCTGCAGTCGCAGTATATGGCTATGACCAGCAATATGACGGTCGAATACCGCGGAGAAGAGCTGCTGATCAATGACGCGCTGGCAGAAGCGGATTATGATACCTATGTTGAATTGCTGGAGCTTTACAGCCAGAAATATAATCCGCAGGCGGCTGAGCTGTATATAGAACTGATCCGCATCCGTAAGGAGCTGGCGACCGAGCTGGGCTATGACAGCTATGCGGAATTTGCGTTTGATTATTATTACGGAAGGGATTACACGCCGGAACAGGCGCAGACATATCTGGAGCAGATCCGGCAGCTGTTGGTGCCGCTGTATACGGAGTATTCCGGCACGCTACTGCCTGATTACAGCGCGGAGGAGACAATGGCGCTCCTGTCCGGAGCGGCAGAGCTGCTGGGCGGCGAGATTTGGACGGCATATACCTTTATGGATGCATACAATCTGTATGACCTGTCTGCCTCCTCCACAAAAATGCCCGGTTCTTATTCCGTCTATCTGGAATCTTATGAAATGCCGTTTGTTTATGTCTCGCCGGAGGGCAATCTGAATGACCTGCTAAGTACCGCGCATGAATTTGGGCATTTTGTCGACGCATATGTTAACTGCAATTTGACGGATTCCATCGACTGCGCGGAAGTTTTTTCTCAGGGACTGGAATATCTGACGCTGTCGGCCGCCGATCTGTCGGAATTTGAGTATCGGATGCTGAAGAAAGCAAAGCTGTGGGATGCGCTTGAGACGTTCCTGTCTCAGGCATGCGACTACGCCTTTGAATGCGCTGCCTATGAGCTTCCCGAAGAGGAGCTGACGCCGGAAAGACTGAATGAACTGTTCTATCAATGCAACCGTGACTATGGTTTAAACCTTCCGGACTATGAGGTATATAGTGCGCTTGGCTGGTTCGATGTGCAGCATTTTTTCATTGCACCGTATTATGTCATCAGCTATTGCGTGTCCAACGATGTGGCGCTGCAGATTTACCAGATGGAACAGGAGCAGCAGGCCGCTGGACTGGAGAAATACTGTGAGCTGCTGTACCTGACGGAAAGCAACGCCATTCTGACCATGACGGAAGAAGGCGGACTGGTTTCGCCCTTTGCCGAGGGACGGGTGGAGCTGCTGGCGGCGTTTTTGGAGGAACAGCTGCAATGAGTGATGTGATCGCTGCCATTGCCACGGGGAAGGCGCCTTGCGCCATCGGCATTCTGCGCCTGTCGGGAGACGGCTGCGCAGAGGTTGCCGGACGCGTGTTTACTCTGCGCAGTGGACTGCCCGTTGCGCAGGCGCCGAACCGCAAGCTGATGCTCGGCGTACTGCATGACCGGCAGGGAAGAGTGATTGACGAGGCGCTTGCGGTCTATACGCGTGCGCCTCACAGCTACACAGGGGAGGATACTGTGGAGCTGCAATGCCATGGCTCGCCTGCCATGCTGGCGGCGGGACTGGAGGCACTGCTGGCAAACGGCGCGAGGCAGGCGTTGCCGGGAGAATTTACCAAGCGGGCGTTTTTAAACGGACAACTGGATCTGACGCAGGCGGAGGCAGTCATTGACTTGATCGACGCGGAGACCGCCGATGCGGCGGCAAATGCCGCGGGACAGCTTGGCGGTGCGCTCCTGCGCCGCATTGCGCCGGTCTATGATGCGCTGACCGATCTGTGCAGTCATTTCCACGCGGTGCTGGACTACCCCGACGAGGACATTGAGGATTTCGGCGTGCGGGAGCTGGCAGATACGCTGGCCTCCGCCGAAGCGGAGCTTGCGCAGATGCTTTCCACCTATGACAGAGGGCGGCATTTGAAGCACGGCGTGAAAACAGTCCTGCTGGGACGACCCAATGCAGGAAAATCGTCCCTGTTCAATGCGCTGGCGGGGTATGAGCGGGTCATCGTCACGGAGATCGCCGGTACGACGAGGGATACCGTGGAAGAGCCGGTACGGCTGGGACGGGTCGTGCTGCGTCTGACGGACACAGCGGGCATCCGCGAGACAGGCGACCGCATTGAGGCGTTGGGCGTAGAACGCTCGGAACAGGCGGCAAGAGAAGCGGAGCTTGCCATCTTTGTCTGCGACGGCTCGCAGCCTCTGAATGACGAGGATCGCCGTGCAATGCAGGCTGCGCTGGCTGCGCCGCGCGCATTGGCGGTGATCAACAAGTCTGACTGCCCGCAGGTGGTAACGGAGCTGCCTTTTGAGACGGTTCTGTCCCTCTCTGCCCGCACAGGGGAGAATTTGCAGGCACTCATCGATTGTATTGAGCGCTGGTATGCGGATGATGTCCACTGTGACGGCTCAATTTTGACCAATCCGCGCCAGTTCGGCGCACTGACCCGTGCGTCTGAAGCGATCGCCAGAGCAAAAGCGTCCCTGCAGGCGGGAATCACGCCGGATGCCGTTCTGACCGATGTGGAACAGGCGATGCAGGCGCTGGGCGAGATTACGGGACGGACCGTGCGGGAGGATATCACAAATCGGATCTTTGAACGCTTCTGCGTTGGAAAGTGAGGCAGCACATGGATTTTCCGCAGGGCTACAGCAGCAGCGCGCATATCAATGTTTATACGGACCGGCAGACTTACCGTAGACTCAATGTGATTTCGGGACTGCTGGGATTGATGGGCGTCCTTCTGGGCTGGGCATGGAAATCTTTTGCACCGCTTCTGGCGGTGATTGACGGCGGGATGCGTCGGTTTGTGCTGTTTTTTCTGGCGACGGTTGTCGGGATACTGGTCTACCGCACCCTGCACGGGCTGCTGCGTGCAGGGCTTTTGTATCTGCTGTCCGGGATGCCGCCGTTTTTCCGCCGGACCAGGGGCTTTTTCTGCGTCGGCAGCGAGGCATTTTTGCGTCGGTGGCAGTATCTGGCGGTGACACTGCTGCCGAATGTAATTTTGGGAGCGGCACTGATTGCGGCTTGCTGCTTTATACCGGATGAGTGGTTCTGGGCGGTCTATGGATCGGTGATTCTGAATTTTGCAGGACCGGTGGGGGACTATTATACCATCGGTCAGGTGCTGCGGATGCCTCGAAGCGTGCTCGTGCGCGTGTCGGGTGTATCGCTGTTTGCGTATACGGAGGAATGATGGAACAGACACTGCGGGCGGAATGTGCCCGATTGGGGATTGCGCTGTCACAGACGCAGATAGAACAGTTTTTGCGGTTTGGACAGGCGCTGCTGGAGAAGAATAAGGTGATGAACCTGACGGCGATCACACAGCCGTCTGCAGTGGCAAGGCTGCATTTTGCCGATTGCCTCGCGCTGCTGACACTGGAGCCGCTGTCGGGGAAAACCGTTATCGACGTGGGCTGCGGCGCCGGATTTCCCGGCGTTCCGCTGAAGCTGGGTGAGCCGACGATTCACTTGACCCTGCTGGACAGCCTGCAAAAAAGGGTGCGCTGGCTGCAGGAGACACTGGACGAGCTGGGCGTGGAGGCGCTCTGCGTCGCCGCCCGTGCGGAGGAATACGATGTGCGGGAGCAATATGATGTTGCCGTCTCCCGCGCTGTGGCGCGGCTGAACATTCTCGCGGAGCTTTGTCTGCCTTTTGTCAAGGTGGGGGGCGTGTTTCTTGCCATGAAAGGCGCTGCCGCGCAGGAGGAGATTGAGGAGGCAAAGCAGGGGATTGCCCTGCTGGGCGGAACGCTGGAACGGGTCGCCGAGTACCCACTGGACGGAGCGGTGCGGCGTGTGGCGGTGATCCGCAAGGTCAAGCCGACCCCTGCAGCCTATCCGCGGCGGTTTTCAAAGATCAAGCAGCAGCCGCTGTAGCAAGTGACTGATAAAGGACGGATGATAATGCGATATTTCGCGGGAGAATATGATATTGCGGTCATCGGCGCGGGTCATGCAGGAATTGAAGCCGCGCTTGCCGCGGCGCGGCTGGGTCTGAAAACGGTGGTCTTTACCATCAATCTGGACGCGGTGGGCAACATGCCCTGCAACCCCGCCATCGGCGGAACCGGAAAGGGACATCTGGTGCGGGAGCTGGACGCGCTGGGCGGTGAGATGGCGAAAGCCGCCGATGCCTGCTGCATCCAATATCGGATGCTCAACTGCGGCAAGGGTCCTGCGGTGCATTCCCTGCGCGCACAGGCCGATCGCCGCCGCTACCAGCAGTATATGAAGCACACTTTAGAGCTGCAGCCGAATCTGGATTTAAAGCAGGCAACAGTTACCGAGCTGCTGACGCAGCAAGGCAAGGTCACCGGCGTGGTGACACAGCTCGGCGCGGAATTTCGGGTCCGTGCGTGTGTCATTGCCGCGGGTACTTATCTGGACAGCCGTGTGATCACGGGAGAATGTGTCATCGCTTCCGGTCCGGATGGGATGCGGGCCGCGACGGAGCTGAGCGGCAGTTTGCGGCAGCTTGGTCTGCGTATGCGCCGATTTAAGACCGGAACGCCACCGCGTATCCACGCAGGCAGCGTGGATTTTTCCAAGATGGAGCTGCAAACCGGGGACGAAACCCCGGAACCGTTTTCCTTTTCCACGCAGCACCGCCCGGAGAACCGAGCAGTGTGCTACCTGACCTATACCAATGAAAAAACGCACGCCATCATCCGGGAGAACCTTGACCGCAGCCCACTGTATAACGGCGCCATCACAGGCGTGGGACCGCGATATTGCCCCAGCATCGAAACAAAGGTCGAGCGCTTTGCGGACAAGCCACGTCATCAGCTCTTTTTGGAGCCGTGCGGCTTGGATACAGAGGAACTGTATCTGCAGGGCTTCTCCTCCAGTCTGCCGGAGGATGTGCAGCTTGCTATGCTGCACACCGTCGCGGGTCTGGAGCACGCGCAGATGATGCGGCCGGCGTATGCCATCGAATATGACTGCGTCGATCCCACGGAGCTGTATCCCACGCTGGAATGCAAAAAGGTGAGGGGGCTGTACGGTGCCGGACAGTTCAACGGTTCCTCCGGCTATGAGGAAGCGGCGGTGCAGGGCTTTGTCGCGGGGGTTAACGCCGCTTTGAAGCTGCTCAACAGGCAGCCGCTGGTCCTCAGGCGGTCTGACGGCTACATCGGTACGCTGATTGATGATCTGGTAACCAAGGGGACGGAGGAGCCGTACCGTATTATGACCTCCAGAAGCGAATACCGCCTGCTGCATCGGCAGGACAACGCGGATGAGCGCTTGACTCATATTGGCTGCCGCATCGGATTGGTCAGTGAGGAACGGGCGGCGGCAGTGCGTGAAAAGTATGAAGCCGTTCGGCAGGAGATACGCCGTCTGGATGCTACGGGGACGGCTGCAACGCCGGAGCTGAATGAGTTTTTGGCTGCGAGGCATTCCGCGCCGGTGGTCAGCTCCGCCCGCCTGAGTGATCTCCTGCGCCGTCCAGAGCTGGACTATGCCATGCTGGCACCCTTTGACCGAAGCCGCCCGGCTCTCCCACGGGAGGTACAGCAGCAGGTGGAGATTCGCGTCAAGTACGAGGGCTATTTGCAGCGACAGGAACGGCAGATCGAGGAATTCCGCCGTGAGGAGGCCCGTCTGCTGCCGGAGGACATTGACTATGCCTCGATTGGAGGACTGCGGCTGGAGGCGCGCCAGAAGCTGGCGCAGATCCGCCCATGCTCCATCGGACAGGCGAGCCGCATCTCCGGCGTGTCTCCGTCGGACATCGCGGTGCTGCTGATTTTTTTGGAGCATCGCAAAACAGAAATGCAGAAATGATAGACTGGTAACAGGGCTATGACGAAAAAATATGGTAAGAAAGCCAAAAAGCGA
>CAMGMW010000018.1 GCA_946059285.1 uncultured Clostridia bacterium | reverse complement strand
GGCTTGTCAAAAAAGTCCGACAGGACTTTTTTGACAAGCTGACCGCCCCTGTGCATGATTTCATGCGCAGGGGCGGTTTCTTATGACACACAAATAGCTTTTCGGATGCTGCTGATGGCGTTTTTCTCCAGACGGGAGACTTGAGCCTGCGAGATGCCCACCTCGGAGGCGACCTCCATCTGCGTTTTGCCGTCAAAGAAGCGCAGTGCGAGGATACGTTTTTCGCGCTCGCCGAGGGTCGAGATCGCTTCACGCAGTGCGATGCGCTCCATCCATTGCTCGTCTGTGTTTTTGGTATCGCGAACCTGATCCATCACAGTCAGAGGGTCACCGCCATCAGAGTAGACCGGCTCATACAAAGATACCGGCGCGGAAATGGCGTCCATTGCGTTGGTCACGCTCTCCTGAGGCACGCCCAGCCGGTTGGCAATCTCTTCCAGGGTTGGTTCTCTGGCGTTTTCCGCCAGCATTACCTCCTTGCACTGCAAAACGCGGTATGCCATGTCCCGGACGCTGCGGCTGACGCGCAGCGCACTGTTGTCGCGCAGATAGCGGCGGATTTCGCCCGCAATCATCGGCACACCGTAGGTGCTGAATTTCACATTCAGATTGATATCAAAATTGGAGATTGCCTTCAAAAGTCCCACGCAGCCTACCTGAAACAGATCGTCCGGATTTTCACCCCTGCCGAGAAATTTCTGAATTACCGACAGCACCAACCGGAGATTCCCCTCGATCAGCCGCTGCCGCGCCTCCTCGTCTCCTTCCCGGCTGCGGCGCAGAAGCTGCACCATTTCCTCGTTTTTCAGTGTTTTCAGCCGAGCCGTGTTGATGCCGCTGATTTCGACCTTGCCCTGCATAATCTGTCCTCCATCGAGTTTCTAGCAACAGTATTTCCCAAGAAAAGGATTTGATACAAAAAATGGAGGAACAAGCGATATCCCGTACCCTTGCCGGAGATCCGTATCGATTGCGGAAAAAGAGATTGCAAAAGCGGGGAATGCTTGGTATACTATAAAATAGTAAACTGCGGAGTTTCGGCTTTTAGCAACGGATTTGACGAATAAACGGGAAAAAGGACATTGAGGGAACACAATGGGAACGACAAAAACATTTCGGGAGCTTGGCGTCAGTGAGGAAATTTTGCGGGCGCTGGAGAAAAAAGGCGTCGGTTTGCCGACCCGGGTGCAGGAGGAGGCAATCCCGCCGCTGCTGCAATGGCGGGATGTGATCGCAAAAGCGCCTACGGGCACGGGCAAGACCTTTGCCTTTGGTATCCCCATGATTGAGCATATTGACGCGGAAAATGAGGACCTTCAGGGTCTGATTCTCGCTCCGACACGGGAGCTTGCCATACAGATCGGAGACGAGCTGCGAGGGCTGCTGACCGAGTATAAAAGCATTCGCGTAACGGTGCTTTATGGAGGGCAGCGCATGGAGCCGCAGATCAAGAGCCTGCAAAAGCATCCGCATATTGTTGTGGCGACACCCGGCAGACTGACCGATCATTATAACCGAAAGAACCTGCGGCTGGATAAGGTCAAAACGGTGATTTTGGACGAAGCGGACCGCATGCTGGACATGGGTTTCTTCGATGATGTAACGAAAATTCTCAACCGCATTAAAAACCGGGTCAATCTGGGTTTGTTTTCCGCCACGATCTCCCAGGAGGTCATGACCGTAAGCTGGATGTACCAGCGCAACGAGGTGGAGATCACCATTGCGCCTACGCAGGAGAGCAAGCCGGACATCGACCAGTATTCGATTACGGTCCCGCGCCTGGAAAAGGAGGAGGCAATGCTGCGCATTCTGCGCTCCGGCGCTTTTGAGCGTGTGATCGTGTTTTGCAACACAAAGGTGATGTGCCAGAGCCTGAGCGACGATCTTCGCCGCGCCGGAATCGACGCGGACTGTCTGCATGGAGACATCAAGCAGGCGACGCGGGAAAAGACGATGGCGGCATTCCGCAAAGGGAAGCTGCCGGTGCTCATTGCGACGGATGTGGCATCCCGCGGGATTGATGTGGACGATGTGGACGGCGTGATCAACTATGATGTGCCGGACGAAAACGAATACTATATCCATCGCATCGGCAGGACGGGACGGGCGCGGAAAAAGGGCATTTCCTTCACCTTGGTTGGCTCCTTCCCTGAGAAAGCGAAGCTGGATGAGATCGCCAAATTTTCCGGCTTTCATATCACGCCGATGATTTTTGATGAATACGGCTGCCTGATCCCCGCTCCGGCAGAGGAAAGGCACGCGCCAAACAAGCGATTCTGATGCGGGGAGCGGAAGCAGGTTTGCTCCTGCTGTGTTGCCGGCTGGGGGAAGACGTTACGCCCCTGACCTCGCGGGAATACCGCATTTTGATGCAGCGGGTGACAAGCAGCCATCTTACCGGGACAGAGGTTACGGTGGAACATCTGTGCTCGCTGGGCTATGGGGCGGAGGAGAGCGGACGGATCGTGTCGCTTTTGGCGCGGGAAGATGCGCTGGAAGCATATCTTTCTGCTGCCCGCCGGCAGGGCATTTCCGTTTTGACACGCATTGCCGACGGCTTTCCGCAGCGCCTGCGGCGGCTGCAGATGGATTGCCCGGCGACACTGTTTTGCCGGGGTGATGTGAAGCTGCTGCAGAGCCGATGTGTCTCACTGGTGGGAGCGCGGAACATTATGCCGGAAAACCGGGAGTTTGCTTGCCGTGTCGGGCTTCTTGCGGCGCGTGAGGGTGTTACCCTTGTCACCGGCGGCGCCAGAGGCGCGGACACCGCGGCGCAGGAGGCGTGCCTGCGGGCGGGCGGCAGCGCGATCTGTTTTGTGCCGGACGAGCTTTACAGGCATCCGCCGAGAGAGCGTGTCCTGTATTGCAGCGCGGACGGATTTGCGCAGCCGTTTACTTCGATACGGGCGCTTTCACGCAACGGTCTGATCCACGCGCTGGGAGAAAAGACCGTCGTGGCACAGGCCGGTCTGCGATCCGGCGGATCGTGGAGCGGAACGGTGGACAATCTGCGCAGACGGCTCTCCGAGGTGTATGTCTTTGAGGACGGCTCGGAGGCGGCAAGAACGCTGTGTGAGCTGGGGGCAACGCCTGTGGCTGCATCTGTGCGGTCACTCCTGGATTTACACCCGCTTCAGTTATCCATTTTCGACTGAAAAGAGCGGACAAACGAAAAATGCAAATTTTCAGTTGATTTTGACAAATATATGTAGTATAATCTCCGTATGTTCTCATGGAAAGAATCTACGGAGGTTTTTATATGTGCGGAATCGTAGGGTATGCCGGCCGGCGGCAGGCAGCACCGATTTTGTTGGACGGACTTTCCAAGCTGGAATATCGCGGGTATGATTCTGCGGGTATTTGCATTTTTTCGGGCAATGGCTTTGCGGTGAAAAAAACGAAGGGTCGTCTTACGGCACTGCGGGAGTTGACCCATGACGGAGCGGATGTCTGCGGCACGTTAGGAATCGGTCATACCCGCTGGGCGACACATGGAGCGCCCTCCTTTGATAACTCACATCCGCATGTGTCTACACACGGAAAGATCAGTGTGGTGCACAACGGCATCATCGAAAATTATCTGGCATTGAAGGAATTCCTGCTGACACAGGGAAAGGTCTTTTCCTCAGACACGGATACCGAGGTGGCGGCGAATCTGCTGGAATACTGCTATGAGCAGGAAGGCGATCTGCTGCGGGCGGTGAGCTGTGCACTCCGCAAGCTGGAGGGCAGCTATGCCATGGGTATTTTGTGCATCGACCGACCCGATACCATGCTGGCAGTCAAAAAGGACAGCCCGCTGATTTTCGGCTTCGGCGAGGGCGAGAATTTTATTGCTTCCGATGTGCCGGCGATTTTGAAGTATACCCGCAAGGTTGTCTATTTGGATGACGGCGATATCGTGCAGTTTACGCGGGACGCGGTGCACTTTTACAGCGCAGACGGCGTGGAGACGCAAAAGACGCCGGAGTATATTACCTGGGAGATGTCCGCTGCGGAAAAGGGTGGGTATCCTCACTTCATGCTCAAAGAAATCGCGGAGCAGCCGAAGGCGCTGCGTGACACTATCAAACCCCGTATCCGAGACGGTCGTGTGGTGCTCGATGACATCCGGCTGACAAAGGAATACTTGCAGGGGATCCGGAGAATCTATATTGTTGCCTGCGGTTCGGCGTATTATGTCGGCTGCCTCGGAAAGTATATTCTGGAGAAAACGACCCGGATCCCGGTCGAACCGATGCTTGCCTCCGAATTCCGCTATTGTGAACCGGTGCTGGGCAGCGATACGCTGGTGGTTATCATCAGTCAGTCCGGGGAGACGGCAGATACACTGGCGGCGCTGCGGGAGGCAAACGAAATGGGTGCGCGCACCCTTGCCATTGTCAATGTGGTTGGCAGCGCCATTTCCAAGGCGGCACACGACGTGATCTATACCTGGGCGGGCCCGGAGATCGCCGTGGCGACAACAAAGGCATATTCCACGCAGCTTGTGGTGCTGGATCTGCTGGCACTGTATATCGGGCAGGAGCTTGGTACGCTCCCGCCGGAGGAATACCGCGCCATGTGCGAGGCGCTGCTGGAACTGCCGGAAAAGGTAGAGCAGTTGCTTACGCCTGAGCGGATCCAGACCGTCAAGGAGTTGGCGCAGACTTATTCAAAGCATCACGACGTGTTTTTCATCGGACGCAATCTGGACGGCGCAACCTGTCTTGAGGGCAGCCTGAAGCTCAAGGAGCTGGCGTATGTGCACGCAGAGGCGTATGCTGCGGGAGAACTGAAGCATGGTCCCATCTCTCTCATTGAGGACAATACGCTGGTCATTGCCGTGGCGACGGTGTCTGAGCTGTTTGATAAGACGATGTCGAATGTTAAGGAGGTCAAAGCACGCGGGGCAAATGTTCTGGGTGTGACCTCCGAGGCGTTTGCGTCGGAGATCGGAAAGACGGTAGATCAGTCGATCATCGTACCGCAGACGCACCCGCTGCTCCAGCCGAGCCTGAATGTGGTCCCGCTGCAGCAGTTTGCCTACTTTGCGGCGCTGGCGCGGGGTTGCGATGTGGATAAACCGCGGAATCTGGCGAAATCGGTCACAGTGGAATAAAAAAGCAGCGTGTCAAAATGCTTTTTTGACACGCTCAATGGTTTGCGGATGCATTGCAGATTTAGAAGTTTGCAATGCATCCTTTTGTTATACCAGTCTTGATAAAACGCTTTAAAAGCTTTTATAGCGCCGCAGGCGCGTCAAGAACTTGTGAGACGGGGCGGCGTTCGGCAGGCACGACGCCAGTGCGCGGAGCACACGGGATTTCAAATTAAAGCATTTAATTTGAAATCAGTATTAATCAAACGCAATGCCGAGATAGACACGCTCCGGGACGGACAGCTCACAGAGGGATTTCATCATGCCGAAGGGCTTGGTTCCGCCTGGACCGCAGACGACGGCATCGATGCAGCCCAACTGCTGCGCCAGCAGTGCGGCGGCTTCCGGCACAAAAGGAATCAGCTCCTGCACAACGAGCTGTGTATTTTCCTTCCTCGCCAATGCGCAGCAGACATCCCCGGCGGTTTCGACGCGGTACAAGGCTTCCTGCTGATAGCGCAGGAGCGGCAGCCCGTAGGAAATGAACCCGCCCTGCATGGAAAGCTCCCGCAGCGCATAATAGCCCTCCGGCGACAGCGGACTGACGGTTCCAGATACGCTTGAAGCCGAAACGGAAGCTTCCTGCCGATAGCAGGACGTGCGGTAGCCCAATGCCTGATAATAAGAAAACAGGGAGACCTCGGCCGGCACCAGCGCGGCAAACTGCGCACCGTCCTTTTGCACCGACGCTTCGGCAAAGCGCAAAAGCTGCTTCGCGATGCCTTTCCCGCGAAATTGCGGGGCTGTACAAAGCGCATAGAAATAGACGGCGGGATAACCTTCTCCGTCTGTGTCGGTCAGCGTCACCGGCAACGCACAGACCATCGCTACGGGACGAGTGCCGTCCCGCATCAGAAAAACACGGATATGCGGGAACAGAGCGTCCCAGAATTTCCGGATTTCCGCTGGCTTGTCCCCAAAGCAGGCCTGCCAGAGAACGGTCAGCGCCGGCAGATCCGATCTGGTCGCGGCAGCCGTCTGCATCATATACGCTCCTCCGCCAGGAATTTTTCCAGCAGCACATCGGGATAATAGCTTTCCTTTGCTTTTCGCAGACCCTCGAGTCCCATGTCGTCCTCGCGATTGAGCAGACGGAGCTCCGGATAGCGTTCCCGCAGCACACGGGCAAACTCCCGGTTGACCATCGGGTATGCGCCGTTGACTTCCGCCAACGCTTTTTCAAAATTCACGTCAAAAACATCGTTCCGGATTCGGTTGCCCATGGAAAAAGCAACGACGCTGCCGTCCGCCTCCAATACAATGCCTTCCATTTCCAGCGCGTCAAAGTGGTCAAAGGCCTTTTCAATCGCGGAACATTCGTCAGAAAAATCCGCAGCGGGATCATACGCCAGATGCTTTTCATACCAAAGCTCTGTGAATGCGCGGCAGCGGGGGAGGAGCTCCGCCGTCAGGGGCAGAACGCGATAGTCCGGGTATTGCTCCGTAAAATGGTTGCAATGGTTCCGCTTTGCCTGCAATTTTTTTCCCCGCAGCTCGGCAAGTCGGTGGATGTCATACACATAGTCAAAGCTGTCGCGCACAGGTCGTACCGTGAAACTCCCTTCATCGGCGAATTGCTCCGCCTCGGCGGCGGTCAGCCCAAACAGCCGGAAACGGATCCCCCGCTCGTGTGCGTCGTCTCGCAGCAGCGGGATCAGGGAGGGATCATAATAGGGATACAGGTAGGAGTAATTCTGTCCGAAACGGCTGTGGATCACCGGCAGACCGTCGGCAATTTTTTGCTCGCCCCAGATATAGAGATTGGCAAAGGAGTATTCACCGCCCCGTTCGCCCGCGCCGGACAGCAGGCGGTTGATCGGTTCGCGGTCGGCGAGCGTGATTTCGCGGAAGTTCAGCATAAAACACCTCTATCATTTTTATCTCTCCCATTTTACCACGAATTCGGGTCAGGTCAACCGGGTACTTGCATTTTTTCATGAAATGCGCTATGCTATGGGCAAGGAAGTGATGCCATGAGGCGAATATTGGTTGCCATGTCCGGCGGCGTGGACAGCGCGGCGGCGTGCATCCTTCTGCAAAGACAGGGCTATACCGTGGGCGGCGCAACGATGCTGCTGCGGGACGGCGCGGAAGGAGAGGCGGAAGACGCCCGCCGTGCCGCAGAGCAGATGGGCATTGAATTTTTCCTGTTTGATCTGCGAAGAGAATTTCAGGAACGGGTCATTGCACCGTTTACAAAAACATATCAGCAGGGCGGAACGCCCAATCCCTGCGTCGTGTGTAATCGCACCATGAAATTCGGCTTGTTTTTGGAGCGCGCGCTGGAGCTGGGCTATGACGGCATCGCGACCGTGCACTACGCCCGGATCGTGGCGGAAAACGGCCGCTATCTTTTGAAAACCGCCAAGAGTAAGGACCAGACCTATATGCTCTATGGTCTGACACAGTATCAGCTGGCGCATACGCTATTTCCGCTGGGAGAGGCGAACAGCAAGGAGGAAGTGCGGATGCTGGCACAGGAGGCGGGCTTACAGCTTGCACGCAAGCATGACAGTCAAGATATCTGCTTTGTCCCGGACGGGGACTATATGACGTATCTGACCGCCCATGGGCTGGTACCGCAGGTCGGGAACTTCGTTGCGCCGGACGGACAGATCCTGGGCAGGCATGGCGGCATGGAGGCATACACCGTGGGGCAGCGGCGCGGTTTGGGTATGGCGTTTGGCGAGCGAGTGTATGTGCTGGACAAGCGGGGCACGGACGTGGTCGTCGGACAGGAGACATTGCTTTTTTCCCGCCGCGTGCAGATCGGGGATGTGAACTATATCGCTTATCACCCGTCGGAGGGCAAGCGCCGTGTGCAGGCGAAGCTCCGCTACACGCCAAGGACGGCGGAAGCATGGCTCATCCCGACGGAAACGGGCTGCGAGCTGCTGTTTGACGTACCCCAACGGGCGCCAACCAACGGACAGGCGGCGGTATTCTATGACGGCGACACGCTCTTAGGCGGCGGAACAATCTGCGGCTGCCAAGCGGAATAAAAAACGGAGGATAGGATCATGAAGCGAGTTATTGCTATTTTACTGGCGGCGACGATGAGTCTCTGCCTGTTTTCTGCCTGCGGCGGAATAAGCGGAAAGCACCATGTGGAAATCGAAATTCAGGATTACGGTACGATCCGTGTCGAGTTGGACGCGGACGCCGCGCCCGTCACGGTGGAGAACTTCCTGAAGCTGGCGGAGGAAGGATTCTATGACGGGCTGACCTTTCACCGCATTATAAACGGCTTCATGATGCAGGGCGGAGACCCGGAAGGAACCGGCTACGGTGGCTCCGATGAAACGATCAAGGGGGAGTTCCGCCTCAACGGCGTGGAAAACAACCTTTCCCACACACGCGGTGCGATCTCCATGGCGCGGTCAAAGGCCTACGACAGCGCAAGCTCACAGTTTTTTATCGTCCACGAGGACTCTACCTTTTTAGACGGTCAGTATGCCTGCTTCGGCTATGTCACGGACGGCATGGATGTAGTCGATGCGATTTGTACCGGGGTACCGGTGGTGGATGACAACGGTACTGTCAAAGACGGCTGCCAGCCGGTGATTATCGCTGTCCGAGTGATCGACTGATGGGAAAATCACTGGTTTTGGCGGAAAAGCCATCCGTTGGGCGGGAGCTTGCCCGCGTATTGGGCTGCAAGCGCGGCGGAGAGGGCTATCTGGAAGGCGACCGCTATATTGTTACCTGGGCGTTGGGACATCTTGTCACGCTGGCGGATCCGGACGTCTATGAGAAAAAGTGGGAAAAATGGGACATGGAAGACCTCCCCATGCTGCCGCAGCAGATGAAGCTGGTCGTCATTCCTCAGACGGGACGTCAGTTCCGCGTGGTGCAGAGTCTGATGAAGCGCGGCGATGTGTCGGAGCTGATCATTGCCACGGATGCCGGGAGAGAGGGAGAGCTGGTTGCCCGATGGATCATGCTGAAGGCGGGTTGGAACAAGCCGGCAAAACGCCTTTGGATTTCCTCACAGACGGACCGTGCCATCCGGGAGGGCTTTGCCGCCCTGCGGCCTGCCGCGGAGTATGATCATCTGTTCCGTTCCGCGCAGGCGAGAAGCGAGGCGGACTGGCTGGTGGGGCTGAATGTGACCCGTGCGCTGACCTGTCGGTACAACGCGCAGCTTTCCGCCGGACGGGTGCAGACGCCGACGCTGGCGCTGATTGTGGCACGGGAACAGGAAATCCGAGGGTTTGTCCCAAAGGATTTCTGGGGCGTGCGGGTGAAGCTGCCGGGGTTTACCGCCATATGGCGGGACAGAAATAACAATGCTCGTACCTTTGACCGTGCGCTTGCGGAGGAAGTTGCAAAAGCCTGCGAAAACGGGGAAGCCGTGATTACGCAGGTGCGGCGCATGAAGCGGCAGACACCACCGCCCGCTGCCTATGATCTGACAGAACTGCAGCGCGATGCAAACAAGCGGTTTGCCTATTCCGCGAAGGAAACGCTGAATCTGATGCAGTCGCTCTATGAGCAGCATAAGCTGCTGACCTATCCGCGCACCGATTCGCGCTATATCTCCGACGATGTGGTGCCGACCCTGCCCGAGCGGCTGAAAGCGGTCATGGTGGATGTCTATAAGCCGTTCGCGCAGGAGCTGCTGCGCAGCCGACCGCTGAAAACAAAGTATCTGGTCAATAACGCAAAGGTCACCGACCACCATGCCATCATCCCAACGGAGGAATCGCCGGAGCTTTGGCGGCTGTCGGGACCGGAACGGAATATCTATGATCTGGTGGTGCGCCGTTTCCTCGCGGTGCTGCTGCCTCCGTATGAATATGAGGAGGTGGAGCTGACGCTGTCTGCGGCGGGATATACCTTTGCCGCGAAGGGGAAGATCGTGTCCGACGCGGGCTGGCGCCGCGTGTATGACCGCAGTTTTGACGACGAGGACGGGGAGGAAACACAGGGCTTGCCGCAGGTGACGCAGGGGCAGAGAATGAAGATCTTGTCGGCGCAGGTCACAAGCGGAAAAACGCCGCCGCCTCCGCGTTATACCGAGGCGACGCTGCTGACGGCAATGGAGCATCCGCAGACGCAGGTGGAGGATCGGGAGCTGCGAAAGATTCTGGAGGAAACCAGCGGACTTGGTACGCCGGCGACCCGTGCGGATATCATAGAAAAGCTGTTCTCCGCTTTCTACATTGAGCGGAGGGGGAAAGAGCTTGTCCCGACCTCAAAGGGAATGCAGCTTGTTGAACTGGCCCCGGAGGAACTGCGCTCGGCAGCGTTGACCGCCAGATGGGAAGACCGCCTGTCGCGGATTGCAAAGGGACTGGAAAAGGACACGAAATTTGTGGAGGAAATGCGGACCTATGCCGCAAAGCTGGTAGAGCGGGTCAAGGCAAGTGACGCGAAATACACCCACGATAACCAAACGCGCAAAACCTGTCCCGACTGCGGGAAATTCCTGCTGCTGGTGAAAGGAAAGCGCGGTGAAATGCTGGTCTGTCCCGATCGGGAATGCGGCTACCGCAAGAGTGTGACGCAGACCACCAATGCCCGCTGTCCCAACTGCTTTAAAAAGATGGAACTGCGCGGCGAGGGAGAAAACCAGATGTTTGCCTGTGTTTGCGGCTACCGGGAAAAGCTCTCCGCTTTCAGGGAGCGCCGTCAGGCCGCCGGTGCGGGCAAGCGGGATGTGCAGAAATACATGCAGCGGCAAAAAGAAGATAAACCGGTCAATACCGACATGGCGGACGCCCTGGCGAAGTGGCTGGAAAAGAACAGATAGAAAGAGGTCTTATTATGGTATTATTTACATTCGGAATGATCGTCACGCTCATTGCATTTATCGCGTTGGGCTTCGTGCGCAGCACAACGGTCACATGGAAGCTGAACAAGAAGCAGCTCTTTGCGCTGCTGGGTGTGATTTTGATTGCGCTGTCATGCTATGTCTCCGTGCCGACCGGTCACACCGGCGTCGTGACCACCTTCGGCAGCGTGGAGAATTACACGCTTGAGGCGGGTATGCACTTCAAGCTCCCGTGGCAGGAGGTCATTAAGATGGACAACCGTGTGCAGAAAAGCACACAGGAGCTGCCTTGCTTCTCCTCTGATATTCAGGAGGTCAATATCACTTATACGGTCAACTACCAAATCAGCAAGCAGGATGCCATGACCATCTACAAGACCATCGGTACCGGCTATTTCAACACGGTTATCGCGCCGTGCATCACCGAATCGGTCAAGATCGTCACCGCGAAATACAGCGCGGAGGCGCTGGTTTCCAGCCGCAGCGATATGGCGAATGAAATTGAAACGATTCTCGCGAAAAAACTGGAAGCCTATAACATCGAATTGGTCAGCACCTCGATTGAGAACATGGACTTCACCGACGCCTTTACCGATGCGGTGGAAGCGAAGCAGGTTGCGGAGCAAAACAAGCTCCGCGCAGAGACAGAGGCGGAGCAGCGGGTCATTGAGGCGAATGCCGCAGCCGAAATCAAGAAAGTCGAAGCGGACGCGGCGGCCTATGAGCTGCTGACCAAGGCGCAGGCAGAGGCGGAGGCGAATCAGAAAATCGCTGAATCTCTGACGGAAAGCCTGATCGCCTATACTTATGTTGAGACATGGGACGGAAAGCTGCCGACGGTCATGACCGGAGAGAACGGAATGGTTCCCGTGCTGAACATTACAGAAGCAGCGGAAAATGGCGGCACGTCAGAAGAATAACGGACGAATGAACATCTAAGAACACACGCGCAGCGTGCGAATGCACGCTGCGCCGTCTCATGCAGAATCTGATCAAAAACTTTTAGAGCTTTTGATCAGATTCCAGTCTCCGTCCGCTCCGGCTTCCGTTTGATGCGGAAGCCTAATCGGACGGTGACAGGAAAGCGCGCTGTGCGATCCTTTCTGCTGACCTTCCGATGGAAGTTGGGACGCATG
>CAMGMW010000017.1 GCA_946059285.1 uncultured Clostridia bacterium | reverse complement strand
GTCCTTTATTCTTTTGCAAAAGTGTAACACATCATTGACAAACCCACATTAAATATGGCGGGAAGAAGAAATGTTTGACTTGCTTTTTGCCGAAGAAGCTGGTAGAATAAGATGTTGAAAATATAATAGGAGTATTTTGTAAATGTACTTAAAATCCCTAGAAATTCAGGGCTTTAAATCCTTCCCGGACAAGACGCTTGTCACGTTCGGTCATGATATCACAGCGATCGTCGGACCAAACGGTAGCGGAAAGTCCAATATATCCGACGCAATCCGTTGGGTCATGGGTGAACAGAATACGCGAACCTTGCGCGGACAGCGGATGGAGGATGTAATTTTTGGCGGAACGCAAAAGCGTCCGCAGGTCGGCTTTGCAGAAGCGACTCTGACGCTGGACAATAGCGACCGCGCCCTTCGGTATGATGCCGATGAACTGATGATTACCCGCCGTTATTACCGCTCCGGAGAAAGCGAGTTTTATATTAACAAGCAAAGCGTCCGACTGCGGGATATTAACGAGCTGTTTATGGATACCGGTCTCGGCAGGGAGGGCTATTCCAATATCAGTCAGGGCAGAATCGATGAGATTCTTTCGCTCAAAAGCACGGACCGCCGCGAAATTTTTGAAGAGGCGGCCGGTATTTCCAAATATCGCCACCGTAAGGAAGAGTCGGAGCGTCGCTTGGCATCCACGCAGGACAATCTTCTTCGCATCGGCGATAAAATTGCGGAACTGGAATTACAGGTTGAACCGCTTCGGGAACAGGCGGAAAAGGCGAAAAAGTATCTTGCTTACCGCGAGGAATTGAAGGGGATCGAGGTTGCCCTGTGGTTACAGTCACTCGACCACTTGAGTGCCACTGCACGAAAGGCGGAAGAGGATTACAATTCAGCCGTCTTTGTCCTGCAGCAGGAGCATGAGGCTTTGGACAAGCTGTATGTAACTTCAGAGACACTATCCTTCGACTTGCACAATCGCGATATGCAAACAGATCAAATGCGGGAATTGATCTCTCAAACCGAGGCACAGGCACAAGCAATTTCCGCTGAAATTGCCGTTTTGCGTACGAACAGCGAAAACTGTCTGGCGAATATTGCGCGGATCAACCAAGAACTGACGGAGCAAGATACACGCAGCGGCGGTATCACCGATCAGATCAGCGCGCTCGAAGCACGGATTTCGGAAATTGCAGAGGAAACGAATGCGCTCTCTGAACATCTGTCCAATGCGGAGGCCGAGGGAAAACGTCTGACAGATTCCGCAGACGGTATGACAAAACGCTATTTGTCTCTGCGCAGTCTACAGGAGCAGCACCGAGCCGATCTATCCGGCAGGAACGCGGATTTGCTGGCAGTGACGGACGCTTTGACACAAGCAGAGGAACGTCATACGCAGGTAACGTCCGATTGCGCCGCGGCGGAAGCCCGCAAGCAAGAGGCGCAGACCGCTCTCCGGCGCACACAGGCAGCCCTTTCCGAAGCGCAGGAGGAAGTACAGGCGGCAAAGAACACAATTGAGGGTTATCGTCTTCGCAGCCAGACCAGAGTGCAGCGGAGAGATGCCCTACGCAAGCAAACGACTGATGCGTCCGTTGCATTGGAGACCTTAAACTCCCGCCTGAAGCTTTTCGAAGAAATGGAGCGGGATTTTGAAGGTTACTCGAAAGCCGTTCGCGTCATCATGCAGGAGCGTAAACGTGGTACGCTGCGCGGTATACACGGCGCTGTTTCCATGCTGATGCGCACCGAGGATACCTATACCGTTGCAATTGAGGTTGCATTGGGGAGTGCCATGCAGCAGATCGTTGTAACAGACGAGCATTGCGCAAAGGCGGCGATCCAATACCTGAAGCGCACCGATACCGGGCGGGCGACTTTCTTACCAATGAGCGTCATTCGCGGGAAGGCGCTGAACGAACCGGGCATCGAGAATTGCCATGGTTTTGTGGGGATTGCTTCTGAACTGGTTGTATCCGACGCGAAATACCGCGAGATCATGCAGTATCTGCTTGGAAAGACCGCTGTTGTTCAGGATATGGAAGCTGCCATTGCCATTGCCAACCGCTTTGGGCATCGTTTCCGTATCGTAACGCTGGACGGACAACTCATTAACGCAGGAGGTTCGATGACCGGCGGCTCTGTTTCCAAGAATACCGGCATTTTGTCCCGGGCAAATGAAATAGAACGTCTGCGAAAAAAGCAGGCTGCCGCCAGTGAAACGCTGGAGGCGCTGCAAACCGAACTGACCGAGATAGAGCGCCTGACGGAGCAGGTCACGTTTGAACTGACTGCCGAAGAGGGAAGACTCCGTATGGCGGAGGACGAGGTTCTGCGTCTGCAGGGCGAAGAAAAGCAGTATCTTGTGCTGACCGACGCGATCACGGAGGCAATCACATCCTCCGGCAGTGAACTTGCTTCGCTGAACGGAAGAATGGAAAGCGACCGGCAGCGTAAGCAGGGGCTGGAAGCACAAATCAACGCTTTGGAACGTGAAATTGCTGAAACTGAGCAGGAACTTGCTGTTTTATCCGACGGTCAAAGTGTTGCGGCAGAGCAGAGCAACCGTCTCAGTGAGAAAATGACTGCGATCCGTATGGAGGCAGCATCGCTGGAAGCAGAGAAGGTCACTGCGCAGGATTCGATCCACCGCTTGCAGGGCTTGGAGCTTGCCATGCGGGGAGACAGGGAACAGAAGCTGCATTTGATTGACAGCTATCAGCAGGAGAATGAAGGCATACTGTCACAGATCGACGCACAGAAGGCTGCTTTCGCAGCGCAGACCGCGCTGGCAGATCAACAAAAGCAAACGCTGAAGGTCGCTTTGGAAGAACGGATGCAGATCGAGGCGCGTAAGACCGCGACGGAAAAAGAAGCACAGAACAAAAACCGAGACATTCTCAACATGGAACGTGAGAGTGCTAGGCTGGAGGCAAAAAAGGTCTCGGCGGAAACTGAGGAAAAGCAGATCATTGACAAGCTCTGGGAAACCTATGAACTGACACGCAGTACGGCGGCTGGTGCGGCGTCTGAAATTGAAAGCGTTGCGTCCGCATCGAAAAAGGTCGCAGAGTTGAAACGTAAAATTTCCGCGTTGGGCACACCGAATCTGGGCGCGATCGACGAGTTTTCACGAATCAATGAGCGTTATGCGTACCTGACCGAACAGCGGGACGATGTTTTAACCTCAAAAAATGAGCTTGAAGGCATTATTCGGGATATTACAAAACAGATGACGGAGATCTTCACAACGGAATTTGCCAAGATCAACCGTCATTTTGGCGAAACCTTTACGGAAATGTTCGGCGGCGGTAAGGGTTCACTGGAACTGGAGGACCCCGCTGATCCGCTGTGCTGCGGCATTGATATCCGTGTGCAGCCGCCCGGAAAACAACTGAAAACCATCACGCTCCTTTCCGGCGGCGAAAAAGCATTTGTTGCCATTGCGCTGTATTTTGCAATTCTGAAGGTCCGTCCTACGCCGTTTTGCATGCTGGACGAGATCGACGCGGCGCTGGATGACCGTAATGTGGAGCGGTTCGCATCTTATCTGCGCGGATTTTCCCTGAAAACGCAGTTTATCGTCATCACGCACCGTCGCGGTACGATGGAAGCGGCGGATGTACTTTACGGCGTTACAATGCAGGAACAGGGCATTTCCAAAATACTGCATCTGGATCTCAATCAAATGCAGCAACAACTTGGCATTGAAATAGATGAAACGTAACAAGGGAGACACTTATGAGTTTTTTTGAAAAAATCAAGAACGGTCTGAAAAAAACGAGAAACGCGATGGCTTCCACGCTGGGCGGGATCTTTTCATCTTTTTCCGGGGCGACAGAGGACTTCTATGAGGAGTTGGAGGAGACCATGATCCTTGCCGATTTGGGTGTCGAGACTTCCTGCAAGGCGGTCCAGACCCTCCGCAATCGTGTCAAGGAAGAGAAGCTGCGCGACGCAGAGGAAATTCAGCGTGAATTAAAGGATATCCTTATTGAGATGCTAAATGTCGGGGACACAGCACTGCGGGTATCTACAAAACCGTCGGTGATCCTTGTCATCGGTGTGAACGGCGTCGGCAAAACAACGACCATCGGTAAACTCTCCCATTTGCTTTCCGCCCAAGGGAAAAAGGTGCTCTTATGCGCTGCAGACACTTTCCGTGCGGCAGCTGCTGATCAACTCGAAATCTGGGCAGGGCGGTCCGGCGTGGAAATCGTCCGTCAACATGAGGGCGCCGATCCCGCGGCAGTTGTGTTTGACGCAATTTCCGCAGCGAAAGCACGAGGTTCCGATGTAATCCTCTGCGATACCGCGGGCAGGCTGCACAACAAAGCCAATTTAATGAATGAGCTGAGCAAGATATCCCGCATTATTGATCGGGAACTGCCGGAAGCGGACAAGGAAGTGCTGCTTGTTCTGGACGGAACCACCGGTCAGAACGGACTGATGCAGGCGAAGCAGTTCAAGGAGATTGCCGGCGTAACTGCAATTGCGCTGACAAAGCTGGACGGGACGGCAAAGGGTGGCATTGTGATTGCTGTAGCGGATGCCCTGCAAATCCCGGTGAAATTTATCGGTGTCGGCGAACAGATGGACGATTTGATGCCATTTGACGCACGCACCTTTGTGGATGCATTGCTTTGACGGAGGATATTATGAGAAACGACGGACGAGCCGCTGACGAGATGCGGCAGGTGAAGGTAACCCTTGGCTTTTCAAAATTCGCCGAGGGGAGCTGTTTGATTGAATTGGGTGATACTACAGTGCTGTGCAACGCTTCGGTCGAGGAGCGCGTTCCTTCGCATGTCACATCGGGTGGATGGGTCACAGCAGAGTATTCCATGCTGCCGCGTGCCAATCGGGAGCGGAGTAAGCGTGACATCTCAAAGCTAAAGCTCTCTGGGCGAAGCGCGGAAATCCAGCGGTTGATCGGACGCAGCCTGCGCTGCGCGATGGATCTTTCCCTGCTGGGCAGCAGAACGATCACTGTGGACTGCGATGTGTTGCAGGGTGACGGAGGAACGCGGACCGCATCCGTCACCGGTGGTTTCATTGCCATGGCTCTTGCCTGCAAAAAGCTGTTGGAGCAGGGGAAAATCGAAAAGCTGCCGATCCGTACGCTTGTGTCCGGTATTTCCGCCGGAATTGTCCGCAATGAGGCGATGCTGGATTTGTGCTATGAGGAGGATTCCCGTGCACTGGTTGATTTAAACTGCGTTATGACGGCAGAGGGCGATATCGTAGAGCTGCAAGCGACCGGGGAGGGACGTCCCTTTACTCTTGAAGAACAACGGAAGCTGCTTGCGCTGTGCAGAAAGGGTAACGCAGTGCTGACGCAGATGCAGCGGCGCTGTCTGGGGACGCTTTGATGAAGCTGGTTTTGGCAAGCAGCAATGCGCACAAACTGGAAGAAATTCGGGCAATTTTAACGGAATTTGGGATTGAGGTCATATCTCAGGGAAGCATTGGGCTGGAGATTGAGCCGGAAGAAACCGGTACAACCTTTGAAGAGAACTCCTATATCAAAGCGAAAACGATTATGGATGCCTGCGGGCTTCCGACGATTGCAGATGATTCCGGCTTAATGGTCGATGCGTTAAACGGTGCGCCCGGCGTCTACTCTGCCAGATATGGCGGTACACGCAGCGGGATGGAGCTGCTGTTGGAGAACATGCGGAATGTCCCGGATGAAAAGCGTACAGCACATTTTGTCAGCGTAATTACGCTGCTGACTCCGGACGGTGAAAAAATCGTTGTCCGTGGGGAATGTGAAGGCATGATTCTGAGAGAAGCGCGCGGTTCGGACGGTTTTGGCTATGATCCTGTGTTTTTTGTGCCGGAGAAGGGCTGCACCTTTGCGCAGATGCCGCCTGAGGAAAAGAATCGTATTTCTCACCGCGCAAGAGCGCTGTCCGCGCTTGCCGATTACTTAAGGAAGGTGAAGATTTATGCTGACAAGTAAACAGCGCGCCGAACTTCGCGCACAGGCGAACGGTCTGGAAACAACGCTGATCATCGGAAAAGGCGGCGTGACAGAAAATATTCTTGATGAGGCAGGAATCCAGTTGGAAGCGAGAGAACTGGTCAAGGGACGGGTTCTTGAAGCATCGCTGCTGACTGCAAGAGAGGCCTGCGATATCATTTGTGCGTCGTTGAACGCCGAGGGTGTTCAGACGGTCGGATCGAAATTTGTCATCTATAAAAAGTCCGAGAAGAAAGCGCAGCAGGCCGCGCAGCAGGCCCGTGCTGACCGTAAAAGGCTTGAGAATCCTGTCCGGCGCGGCGCACAGGAGCGCCGCCGTCAAGCCAAAGAGGAACGAGAACGCCGCAATGAGTATTTCCGCCAGGCAGCGATTCAGGCGGCGATTGATCGGAGAAACGGAAAGAAGTAAGACTTATGGCAAGAATCGGTATTTTTGGCGGGAGTTTTAATCCTCCCCACTGTGGCCATGTGCTGGCGCTGGAAGAATTCTATCACAAACTGCGGCTTGACTGCATTCTGGTGATCCCCGCTGCAATACCGCCGCATAAGCAGTTGAGCATGAACTCGCCTGACCCGCAGACACGTTTGGAGCTGACACGCGCAGCCACAGCACATTTACCATACGTTGAAGTTTCCGACCTTGAACTGCGCCGTGAGGGGAATAGCTATACCGCAGACACGGTGATGCTCCTGCGCAAACGTTTCCCATCCGACGAACTGTTTTTGCTGATGGGGACGGATATGCTGCTTTCCTTTCACACTTGGCATCAGCCAGAGCGGATTACGAAGGAAGTCACGCTGGCGGTTGCTCATCGCAATACGGACAATGCAACGCAGCTTGCGCAGAGCGCTGAGGAATTGCGAGCTTCGCTGGGCGCGGCAGTAGCCTTTGTGGATAACCGTTATTTGCCTTACTCCTCGACGGCAGTTCGCGCAATGCTGGCATTCCGTTGCGGTGCGCCCTATCTCGTGCCGCCGGTATATCAGATGATCGTGGAACGCGGCTTATATCTGACGAAAACCAACCTGACAGATCTACCCTTTGCGCAGCTTAAAACATATTCCCTGTGCCTGCATAATGCAAAGCGCGTGCCCCATGTGATCGGATGCAGCCAAACCGCACGCGACATGGCCGTACATTACGGCGCGGATCCCGTTGCCGCAGAACGCGCCGGGATTCTGCATGATGTGACTAAGGCGCTTGGTGCGGAAGAACAGTTGAAATTGTGCGAAAAATATGATATACTATTAGATAATTTCGAAAGAAAGAACCCCAAGCTGCTGCATGCGAAAACCGGGGCGGAAATTGCGTTCCGAGTTTTTGGCGAATCGTCAGCTGTACGCGATGCGATTTTGTGGCATACTACCGGAAGAGCAAACATGACGCTGCTGGAAAAGATTATCTATCTGGCGGATTATATGGAACCGAACCGCGTATTTGAGGGTGTAGAAGAGCTGCGCAGACTGGCATGGAAGGATTTGGATGCGGCAGTTTTGATGGGTTTGGAGATGTCTGTTTCGCAACTGAAATCCCGCGGCAGTGAGATCGATGCCAACTCTTTGAGCGCACTGCGTTTTTTGAAAGAAAGGATGCTATAAGGTGAAGTTATTCGGCAATCAAAGCAAACGCAAAGCACCTCCTTGCTATGGTGGTCCAGCATCACCGGAGGAATTGCGTCAGGAACGTCAAATGGAGCAAGAGGCAAAACAGGCCGCGCAGGCACGGGCTGCAAAGCCAACGCGTCAGCCGTCAGCGAAACGTCCTGCACCTTCCGCGGAAGAGCCCGTTAGGGGCATGAGCGGAAAGTGCAAGGGTGTCTTGTTTCTGTGCGCCTCGATTTGCGTTTTTATCGGCTCCATTGTCATGTGCCTTGCCATCTTATATACGCAAGCGGCAGTGGCGCCCGGCTCGAATAAGCCCGGGAATGATCCGAGTATTATTGTTCAGACAGATCCGAGCACCGGACAGCCGATTGAAAACCAGGAAAAACCTACAGAGCCTCTGGTGGAATCTGAAGATGGCATTTACAATATTCTTATCGTCGGTACAGACGGAGACGGCACCAGAACAGACACCATCATGATTGCAAATCTCAATACGGCAAAGCACACCGTAGCATTGTTGAGTGTTCCCCGTGACACCTTTGTGCAAAGCACATACCCGAAGATTAATGGCGTTTACGGTGCTGCGGGCATGGGCGAAAAGGGTATCAATGCGCTGGAAGCCAAGCTGAAGGAGACGCTCGGTTTTTGGGTGGACGGTTATGTGATCGTTGATCTGGAAGCATTTGTGGAGATTGTCGATTTGGTTGGCGGCGTTGACTTCAACGTACCGATGAATATGTACTACAAGGACCCGACACAGAATCTGTATATCAATCTGAAAAAGGGCTGGCAGCATTTGAGCGGCGCACAGGCAATCCAGCTTTGCCGTTTCCGCAAGGGATATGCCAATGCTGATATCGGACGAACCGCCGTGCAGCAGGATTTCATGAAGGCGCTTGCGTCACGCTGCTTGGAGACGGTTTCTCTTTCCATGATTCCGGAATATGCGGAACTGATTTCAAAATATGTTCGTACGGACCTGACCATTGGTAACATGGTCTTCTTTGGACAGGAACTGATGAAGTGCAATTTTGACGATATGTATACGGTGACTCTTCCCGGAGAAGCCGGCAATTATCATGGTGCCTCGGTATGGGTGCTCTGGCCCAATGCCACCCTTGAAATTATCAATGAGCACTTCAATCCTTACGACCGTCCGTTGACGGCTTCGGATATCAGCATTAGGACAATGAGCAGCATTACGGAGGGGAAGGTAACGGAAATTGAACCCATCCCCATAAGCAGCAGCACAGAAGATCCGACTGAGCCGAATACAGACGGAACAAAGCCCATCGGCAGTGAAAGCGCGGATCCAACAGAACCGACTGAGCCAACGGATGATACGACTGAGTCAGGAAGCGATACGGAATCCGGCTCAGAGCCGACGGAAGGCACAGCAGAACCCAGTTCAGAGCAAACGGAACCGACTGACGCTCCAACACCGGATGGTCCGCCGGAAGAAGGATAGAGAAAGGAAGAACACGATGGAATATACGCCAAAGCAAATTGCCTTGCAGGCGGCAAAAGCGCTCGATGACAGAAAAGGTCTGGACATCAAGCTGCTGGAAGTGACAGACGTGACCAGCATCGCAGATTATTTTCTGATTTGCACCGGCACATCGAATACCCATGTCAAAACGCTTTGTGACAGCGTGGAAGCCGCGGTGGAAGAACTGGGTGAGCCGCTGCTGCACCGCGAAGGACATCGCGGCGGTACCTGGGTATTGCTGGATTTCGGCTGCCTTGTTGTGCATGTATTCACCAATGAAACACGCGAGTTCTATGATTTGGAACGCCTGTGGAACGACGCTGTCCCGATCGCACTTGAAACAGAGGAAGAGGAAAAATGAAATACGATTTTACTTCCATCGAAAACAAATGGCATAAAATTTGGGAAGAAAAGAAGCTCTACGCTGCCCGGACGGGCGCGGATCAGAAAAAGTTTTATGCGCTGATTGAGTTCCCGTATCCCTCCGGTGCGGGGCTTCATGTGGGGCATGCCCGTCCATACACCGCGATGGATGTGATTGCCAGAAAGCATCGCATGCAGGGCGAAAATGTTCTTTTCCCCATGGGCTATGACGCTTTTGGTCTTCCGACCGAAAACTATGCCATCAAAAACCATATCCATCCTGCCATTGTGACAGAAAATAACGTGCGTGTTTTTCGAAACCAGCTCAAAGCGCTTGGCTACAGCTTTGACTGGGATCGTGAAATCAATACCACGGATCCGGAATACTTCAAATGGACGCAGTGGATTTTCCTCCAGCTTTATAAAAACGGACTTGCCTACAAGGCAAAAATGCCCGTAAACTGGTGCACCTCATGCAAGTGTGTGCTTGCCAACGAGGAGGTTGTGGAGAACGTCTGCGAGCGCTGCGGAAGTCCGGTCATCCGGAAGGAACAGAGCCAGTGGATGCTGCGAATCACCAAATATGCACAGCGCCTGCTGGATGATTTGGACGATGTAGACTTCATCGAACGGGTCAAGCTCCAGCAGCGCAACTGGATCGGTCGCTCTACCGGTGCAGAGGTGCGATTCGGCACGACCTTCGGCGATGATGTCGTTGTCTACACGACCCGCCCGGACACACTGTTCGGCGCAACGTACATGGTGCTTTCTCCTGAACACTCACTCCTTGCACAATGGATTGACCGGCTTGAAAATGCAGATGAGGTCAGAGCCTACCAGAAAACCGCAGCGGCAAAATCCGACTTTGAGCGCACGGAGCTGGCAAAGGAGAAGACCGGCGTAATGCTCAAAGGCGTGCGCGCTGTTAATCCCGTCAACGGACGTGAAATTCCGATCTTTATCTCGGACTATGTGCTTTCCACTTACGGAACCGGTGCGATCATGGCTGTTCCCGCACACGATGACCGTGACTGGGAGTTCGCGAAAAAATTCGGTTGCGAGATTATTGAGGTCGTCAAGGGCGGCAACGTGCAGGAGGCTGCATTTACCGACTGCTCAACGGGTGTGATGGTCAATTCCGGCTTCCTGAACGGAATGAGCGTGGAGGAAGCAAAAAAAGCAATCGTGGCGTATCTGACCGAGAAAAAGCTCGGAGAAGCAAAAGTCAACTTTAAGCTGCGCGACTGGGTATTTTCACGTCAGCGTTACTGGGGTGAGCCGATTCCCATTGTCCACTGCGAGAAATGCGGCACTGTGCCACTGAAGGAGGAGGATCTCCCACTGCTCCTGCCGGAGGTGGAAAGCTACGAACCGACGGATGACGGGCGCTCCCCACTGGCAAATATCACCGAATGGGTCAACACCACCTGTCCCTGTTGTGGCGGACCTGCTAAGCGGGAAACCGATACGATGCCTCAATGGGCAGGCTCTTCCTGGTATTATCTGCGGTACATGGATCCACATAATCCAAATGCTTTGGCGTCAAAAGCGGCGCTGGAGTATTGGAGTCCCGTGGATTGGTACAACGGCGGCATGGAGCATACCACGCTGCATCTGCTCTACAGCCGTTTTTGGCACAAATTCCTGTATGACATCGGCGTAGTCCCCACGAAGGAGCCGTATGCAAAACGCACCAGCCATGGCATGATTCTCGGCGAAGGCGGTATCAAAATGTCGAAATCTCGCGGCAATGTCATCAATCCCACGGATGTAATTGCTGAGTTTGGCGCGGATACCATGCGAACGTATATTATTTTCATCGGCGACTTTGAAAAGGCGGCATCATGGGCGACCAACGCGGTCAAGGGCTGTAAGCGGTTCCTGGACAAGGTGTGGAACCTGGCAGAGACTGGAAAGGACGCTGAGACGGCTTATTCTGCAAAGAATGAGGCGATGATGCACAAGACGATCAAGAAGGTCACTTCAGATATTGACGCACTGAAGGGCAATACAGCCATTGCTGCGCTGATGACGCTTTGCTCTACGCTTTCCGATCATGGCTGTAATTCTGCAGAGTTGAAAACACTCCTGCAGCTCCTTAGCCCGTTTGCGCCGCATATCTGCGATGAAATCTGGGAGCTTCACGGCTTTGAAGGAATCTGTTCTGTATCTGCATGGCCCGTATATGACGAGGAAAAGTGCAAGGACAGCGAAATTGATATGGCAGTTCAGATCAACGGAAAGCTCCGCGGCACGATTCATGTTGCCGTTGATGAGGACAATGACACGCTGATCGCAGCGGCATTGAACGATGATAAAGTCAAGCGTGCCCTGGAAAAGCAGAACGGAACGGTCATCAAGACCATCGTCGTTAAAAATAAAATCGTTAATTTGATCGTAAAATAATGCTTTTGGGCGAAGCTTGCTTCGCCCAAATCAGTTCATTGAAATAACTTCGATTTTTGCTTTTTCGCAAGCTAACTAACACGTTGCATCGTCTGGTAGGGGAATATAGCCTTCCTAAAACCGATGACTTGATTGCATTACAGACTGAAATCATCAAAATTTCGCAAATTAAGAAAATTTTTTGTAGATATGTCTTGACTTTTTGATTTCACC
>CAMGMW010000016.1 GCA_946059285.1 uncultured Clostridia bacterium | reverse complement strand
CTTCATTCGCTATCCTTTTTTATCAGGTGTCACACATCATTGTACAACCTACAAACCAAGTTTTTTCTTTTCAATCCCGCAAGGCTGTGGTATACTATAAAAAAAGTTTGAGGGGGTTCGTCCTTTGAGCGTTTTGTATTGGCTTGAATCCATCCGCAATCCCGTGCTGGATGCGGTGATGCAGTTTTTTACCCTGTTCGGTGAAGAATTGATGTTTATGATTCTGGCGCTTCTGGTATTCTGGTGCGTCAGTAAGGAAGAGGGCTATTACCTGCTGTTCGTCGGCTTTTTCGGCACAATTGTCAATCAGTTTTTGAAGCTGCTGTGCCGGATCCCGCGTCCGTGGGTGCGCGATCCGGACTTTACCATTGTGGAAAGTGCCCGCGCCGGCGCTACGGGTTATTCCTTCCCCTCCGGACATACCCAGAACGCAGTCGGCACACTGGGCGGCATCGCACGCTGGCAAAAGCGGACCTGGCTGCGTGTCGCCTGTATCGCGCTGCTGCTTCTGACCGCGTTTTCGCGGATGTATCTCGGCGTGCACACGCCGATGGATGTGGGCGTGTCCTTTGTGATCGCCGGCGTACTGGTGTTTGTGCTTTATCCCGTCGTGCGCTATGCGGCGCGGTCACCAAAGCGGATGTATGTGCTTCTGGCGGTCATGACGGCGGTGTCGCTTGCCTTCGTACTGTACGCCAATTTGACACAATTCCCGACGGATATTGACCCGGAGAATCTGTATGAGGGCAGAAAAAACAGCTTTTCCCTGTTCGGCGCGCTGCTGGGTTTCTGTGTGGGCTACGGTATCGAGGTCCGTTATATCCGCTTTGAAACAAAAGCCGCGTGGTGGGTGCAGGTGCTCAAGGTGGTGTTGGGGCTGTTGGTGCTGCTGGCGGTGAAGGAAGGACTGAAGGCGCTGTTTGCTGCCGCAGGCTTGACATGGGTCGGAATGAACGCCGTACGTTACTTTGCTGTTGTCATAACGGCGGCAGATCTGATTCCGTTAAGCTTCCCGCTGCTGCGCCGATTGGAGAAAAAGTCATGAGCGCGGGCTGGATCGTGCTCATTTGCGTGACGGGGATCGCACTGCTGCTGTTTCTCGCGTCGTATGTCATAATGTGCATTGCCTGCCTGCACTGTCGAAGCACGGTAAAAAATGTGGATCTGGCGATTCAGCACTCGACGTTTCGGGCGTATGCCGCGGAAATCACTGCCGGACGCGAATGGTTTGATAAGCAGCCCTCAGAGGAGGTCACGACGCTCTCTTACGATGGTCTGCGGCTGTATGGACGGTATCTTCCCTGCGAAAACGCCCGTGGAACGATTTTACTGTTTCACGGCTGGCGCAGCCTTCCGATGATTGATTTCAGCTGTGCGGTTGAGTTTTATCATTCGTTGGGACTGAACCTCCTGCTGGTGGACGAGCGCAGTCACGGGAAAAGCGAGGGACGCTACATCACCTATGGCGTGCGGGAACGGCATGATGTGCATTCCTGGATCGCGTGGCATAATGAGCGCTTCGGAGCGGAGGTCCCCCTGCTGCTAGCGGGGCTTTCCATGGGCGCATCAACCGTGCTTATGGCGTGCGGTGAGCCGTTCCCGGAAAATGTGAAAGGGGTGTTGGCGGACTGTGGCTTTACTTCCCCGTATGAGATCATCCGCAAGGTGGTGCGCGATGCGCATTTTCCGGCTGGGCTGCTGATGCCGCTGCTTGGAATGCAAGCGAGGCTGTTTGCGGGTTTCGGACTGAAGGAGTATTCCACGACGGAAGCGATGAAGCACATGACGCTTCCGGTGCTGTTCGTGCACGGTACGGCGGACACCTTTGTGCCATATGAAATGACGAAACGTTCATATGAAGCCTGCATCAGCAAGGACAAGCGGCTTTTGCTTGTGCCGGAGGCGGGGCACGGTCAGAGCTACCTGATAAAAAAGGAAGAATACCAGAACATGGTGGCGGAATTTGTAAACCTTTCGCTTGCGGAACGCCACGGACTGTGATATATAAACTGTGATATATAATAAAAAAACAGCCAAAGCATATAGGAGAGATCGGATGAATTACGCAGCAATCAAAACCTATGATATTGCCAACGGTCCCGGTGTGCGGACCAGTGTATTCGTTTCCGGCTGTACCCGCCATTGCAAGGAGTGCTTCCAGCCGCAGACGTGGGACTTTGACTACGGTGAGCCATTCACGCAGGAGGTAATCGACCGCATCCTTGCGAGTCTTGAACCGCCGCAGATTGCCGGTCTGACGGTGCTGGGGGGTGAACCCTTTGAACCGAGAAATCAGGCAGGAGTTGCCGCGCTTCTGCGGCAGGTCCGTGATGCGTATCCGCAAAAAAGCATTTGGTCCTTTACCGGCTATTTGCTGGACGCGGAGCTGCTGACCGGAAAGGTGGGCAGCGGCACGTTGGTGCGGGAGATACTTTCCTATCTGGATGTACTGGTGGACGGACCGTTTCAAATTGAGAAAAAGGACCTGACGCTGCGGTTTCGCGGCTCATCCAATCAACGGCTGATCGACGTGCCGAAAACGTTGGCGTCCGGCAGCGTTGTCCTTTGGGATGACGGCTGGCGGCGGGGAGGGTAATCATGCAGCAGGTCAGAGTGAAAAAACTGAGAGAAAATGCGAAGCTGCCGGTCTACGGAACGGCGTATTCCGCGGGGGCCGATCTGTGCGCCTGCCTTGACGCGCCGGTGACGCTGATGCCGGGAGAAACGCGCCTGATCCCCATCGGCATTTCGATGGAAATTCCGGAGGGCTATGCCGGTCTGGTCTTTGCCCGCAGTGGACTTGCCTCGAAGCGGGACCTTGCCCCCGCCAATAAGGTGGGTGTGATCGACTCGGATTACCGGGGAGAATTCTTCGTGCCTCTGCACAATCACGGCGCGCAGCCGCAGACCGTCGCGCACGGGGAACGGATCGCCCAGATGATTCTGATGCCCTATCTGACTGCGCAGTTTGTGGAGACGCAGACGCTTTCTGACACGGAGCGCGGCGCGGGCGGCTTCGGCTCAACGGGGACACGGTAATGGGATTTTTACCGATTTCCCCGCAGGAGATGCATCGCCTTGGCTGGCAGCAGCCGGACTTTGTCTACATCATCGGCGATGCCTATGTGGATCATCCCTCATTCGGACACGCGATCATCAGCCGTGTGCTGGAACAGGCGGGTTACAAGGTCGCCATTTTGTCCCAGCCGGACTGGAAGGACCCGGAATCGGTGAATCTGTTCGGTACGCCCCGCCTGGGCTATCTGGTCACCGGCGGCAACATGGATTCGATGGTCAATCACTATACCGTGGGCAAGCATCGCCGGAAGACCGACGCTTATACGCCCGGCGGTGTGATGGGCAAGCGACCGGATTATGCCACGGTGGTCTATTGCAACTTGATCCGCAGAACACATCCGCGGATCCCGGTGATCATCGGCGGAATAGAAGCCAGCCTGCGTCGTCTGGCGCATTATGACTATTGGTCTGATAAGCTCAAACGGTCGATTCTGCTCGATGCACAGGCGGATCTGCTGTTGTACGGCATGGGAGAGCGCAGCATCGTCGAGGTGGCAGACGCACTGAACAGCGGTCTGGACGTGCGCGATCTGACGTTTATCAACGGCACGGTCTACCGTACGGCGGATATCTCCGGTGTAGCGGACGCGGTGCTTTTGCCGGAATTTGACGCTCTGCGGAAGAATAAACGGCGGTACGCCGAGAGCTTTGCTGTCCAGTATCGCAACACCGATCCTTTTAGCGCCAGATGTCTGGTGGAACCGTACGGGGCGCATGAGTTTGTGGTCCAGAACCCACCCCAGAAGCCCCTGACCACGGAGGAAATGGACGCGGTCTATGCACTGCCCTTTGAAAACACATACCACCCTTCTTATCAAAAGGGTGTGCCCGCCATTGCGGAAGTACAGTTTAGTCTGGTGTCCAATCGCGGCTGCTTCGGCGGCTGTTCTTTCTGCGCCCTGACCTTTCATCAGGGGCGCATCATCCAGAGCAGGAGCCATGTGTCTTTGCTTGCGGAGGCGAAGCGTATGACGCAGCATCCCGATTTCAAGGGCTATATCCACGATGTCGGCGGTCCGACGGCGAATTTCCGTCAGCCCGCCTGCGAAAAGCAGAAAACGAAGGGCGCCTGTCCCACGAGACAGTGCCTGTTTCCCGTGCCCTGCAAGAACCTGCGGGCGGATCATTCGGACTATATCGCGCTTTTACGGGAGCTTCGTAGTCTGCCAAAGGTGAAAAAGGTCTTTATTCGCAGCGGAATCCGATTTGACTACCTGCTGGCGGACAGCGACCCGACCTTTTTGCAGGAGCTGGTGAAATACCATGTTTCCGGACAGTTGAAGGTTGCCCCGGAGCATGTTTCGGACAAGGTGCTGCACTATATGGGCAAGCCGTGCCACGCCGTGTATCAGCGGTTTTGCCGCAGGTATGCCCGCCTGAATGAAAAAGCGGGACTGAAACAGTATCTGGTGCCGTATCTTATGAGTTCCCATCCCGGTTCATCCCTGAAGGAGGCGGTGGAGCTGGCGGAATATGTTCGAGACTTGGGCTATATGCCGGAGCAGGTACAGGACTTTTATCCCACGCCTTCCACGCTCTCGACGGTTATGTATTATACAGGGCTGGATCCGCGCACGATGGAGCCGGTGTATGTGCCGACCGATCCCCACGAAAAGGCGATGCAGCGGGCGCTGATTCAATACCGCGACCCAAAGAATTACGCGCTTGTGCACGAGGCACTGGAAAAGGCGGGACGCACGGATCTGATCGGCTATGAAAAACAGTGCCTGATCCGTCCCCGAAAGGGAGAAAAGACGGCACCGAAGAAAAAGCCGGAGCGCGGGCGTGCGATGCGGCTGGAGCCGAAAAAAACAGCCGCGCCGCCGACGGCGGCGCAGCGACTGCAGGCGCAGCGGTATCTAAACCGGCGCAGAAAAAAATAGGACAGCCCCACATGATTCGACAAAACCTGCAAATGCGATGATGCGGGGCTGCCATAGAGAATCATGTGGCGGCGTCGGTAAAAAAACGGTCAATGGCCTGCATCAGCGCGGGATTTGCCTCCTGTCGCTGCGCGCCGAACAGCAGATCCGCGTGTCCGTCATGCCCGTCCTCCGCCCACAAAAGGCACTGCGCATCCGTGGTCTCCGGCAGGTGTGAGACGATGGACACTCGGTGCAGCGGTGCGATCCAGTCATTGACCCCGTTGATGAGCAGCAGCGCTTTTGCGTGCTGTGCGCTGCGGGCGGCACTTTGCATGAGCGCCCTGTGCCCAAAGCGAGCCGCCTGATAGAGATATAAAAAGGGATAATGCAGATATGCCAGCCATCCCATATGATAATAGACTGGAGAAATCGTCGCCTCCATGGCGCTGTTGACGCCGCTGACACAGACCGCGGCGTCTACCGCGTGCCGTGGCAGATTGTTGCAAACGGCGTAGCCGCCCATGCTGTGCCCAAACAGGAACAGCCGGCGGCAGCCGAATTTTTTGTTGATCTCGATAAAGCGGAGCGCGGCGTCGAGATCCTCCACCGCCTGCGGAAAGCCGCGGCAGGAGCGTCCCTCGCTGCCGTAGCAGCCGGTATTGTCAAAGGAAAATACCCGCCGACCCTGCTGCAGAAACCAGCGGATCTGCGCGCTGTAGGAATGGGCGCCGTTGCCCAGACCCGGCACCAACACGACCAGAGTGTCGCCGCTTCCGAACAGATATCCCTGCAGTTTCCGCCCGTGGCTCTCAAATACCACCGCGTCATACGGGCAGCCAAAGCAGTTATAATCCGGCGCGTCGTATCGACGGAAGCAGTGGCGGTAGACCATCACTGTCAAAAGAAACATTACAAGCATCCCGCACCCTCCTTTTTGGGGAGTATGCCCGCATCGGCGGGAAAATATCCTTGCGCAGAGGCGGCGGTGTGCTATAATCATGCTATTCAAGGAAAGCGGGGGACGGTCTATGATCCGATTCCAGCCAAGTTACCGTATCGATCTCGTAACAGAGGCCGACTATGCCTCACAGATGGAGCGCATTGAAGCACAGCTGCGCGAATGCCGTATTGACGGCAGCTTTGCCTCTTTTGACGCTTTACAGCTATACTGGGAAGGGTATCTCGTTTCGGCGCCGCGGGGTACCGTGGTGATCCTGCACGGCTTCACGGAATTTCCTGGGAAATACCGGGAGATGAGCTGGTATTTCCTGAACATGGGTTACCATGTTTTTCTCCTGACCCAACGCGGGCATGCTTCGACAGAACTGGTCCATGTGGAGCGGTTTGACGATTATGCAGAGGATTTTCATCGATTTGTGGAGGAAATTCTCCCGTATTCGGAGGATTTGCCCCTGTTTTTGTATGCACATTCCATGGGCGGCGGGGTGGCTGCACGGTATTTGCAGTGCTATCCGTCAAGATTCCGCCGAGCAGTGCTGTCCTCCCCCATGTTCTGTCCCAGAGCGGGAGACGTGCCGTACTATTACGCGCTGGCAGGCTCATGGCTGCTGCAGCTTCGCGGGAGGCGGGACAAAAGTCCGCTGTTCCGCCATAGCTTTAACCCCAATGCCACAGTGGAGCAGAGCAACGCTGCCAGCGCCGCCCGTTTTCGATGGCACATGGATCGCCGCACTGAGGACCCGCGCTACCAAACAGCGGGTGCGACAAACCGCTGGGTCTATACCTCGGTCGCGCTGCGGCAGAAAGTGCTGCGGAGAAAGAATTGCAGGAAGATATGCATCCCCGTGCTGGTGATCGGTTCAGGAAAGGATACGCAGGTTCGGGAATCGTCACAGAGAAAATTCGTACAGCGGGTGAAAACCGCCTCCTATTTCTGCTTTGAGGGGGAAAAGCATGAGCTGTTTTCCACAAAAAATGAGGTGCTTGGCACCTATTTGCGTATGATTTTTGATTTTTTTGAAGGAGAAACTAACAATGAAACGGTTGCTGATTGTCGTGGATATGCAGAATGATTTTGTGACCGGTGTGCTGGGCACGCGGGAAGCACAGATGATATTACCGGCGGTCAATGCGAAGATTGCGGCGGCGGAGCAGGTGATTTTTACGCTGGATACGCACGATGAGACGTATTTGTCCACGCAAGAGGGAAGGCTGCTCCCGGTACCGCACTGCCTGCGGGGTACATGGGGACATGCGCTTGCGGAGGGAATGTGCCTGCCGGAAGAGAGCGAGCGCATTGAAAAGCCGACGTTCGGTTCCGTGACGCTGGGGCAGCGCGTGCGGGAACTGTATGAGGAGGGGAAAATCAGCAGTGCGGAGCTGATTGGTGTGTGTACGGATATCTGTTTGATTTCCAACGCGCTGCTGCTCAAGGCGGCTTGCCCGGAACTGCCGATATCGGTTGACGCCTCCTGCTGCGCCGGAGTGACGCCGGAGCGGCATCAAACCGCATTGGATGCCATGGCTGCCTGCCAGATCACTGTGACGAACAGGTCTCGTTGAAGGATATCGCCTATGCCTGTACCAGCGTTCCGCTGCCGGAGGCAAAGGAAGAACGCACCTCGATGACGACCCGGTGCTGTTTTGCCAGTTCCACACAGCGGTCGTGGAGCACCTGTGCGCCGCTGCGCGCCAGCGTCAGCATTTCGTCGTATGTGATAGTGTCGAATTTTATCGCGTCGGCATAGCGACGCGGATCTTTATTGTATACGCCCGCCACATCGGTGTAGATCAGGCAGCGGTCCGCATGCAAAAATGCCGCCAGCGCCACGGCTGTGGTGTCTGAGCCGCCCCGCCCCAGTGTGGTGACATCCCCGGAGGGGGTGATGCCCTGAAAACCGGCGACCAAAACCACGTTCCCTGCTGTCATCTCCCGCTCGATACGGTCATTGGCCAGACAGACCGCCCGTGCGCTGCCAAAGACGCCGTCTGTCTGCAGACCTGCCTGCCAACCGGTCAGACTGACGGTTGGAGTGCCCAGCCGGTGCAACGCCATCGCGCACAGACTGACGGAGCAGATCTCTCCTGTCGAAAGCAGGGCATCCAGCTCACGCCCACCGCAGTCGGGATCGATTTCCCGCGCTTTTGCAACTAGTGCGTCGGTGGTGTTTCCCTGTGCGGAAAGTACCGCCACCACCTCGTGCCCGGCGCGGTGCAATGCAGCGATGTTACGCGCCGCCGCATAGAGTTTTTTCGCGTCCGCAATCGAGCTGCCTCCATATTTTATAACGTATCGTGCCATAAAAACACCTCCTTTCTGCTTCATTTTATGCCCATTCGCGGGAATCTGACATTGTTTTCCTTTGAATTGTGTTTACTTTTCTGCGCAATCGTGGTAAACTAGGAACAATTATCGGACAGGCAGCGGAGGAAACAGCCGGAATTCCGGCACTGTGTCTCGGCAACCGTGCGACCAACGAAACGATCATACTGCCACTGAAGCGATTTGGGAAGGCGATCGGAGTAGGCTTCCGGGTCAAGTCGGAATATTCCCGCCTGTCGGCAGCGGTTTTCTGAGGCGAAACGGCTGGTCGCAGGCGCGGTGCGTCTGCGGTGTGTTCGCATTTCAGGATACCGATCGGTATCCTGTTTTTTATCGGAAAAATTGGAACGGGGGTGAGACAGGTGCATACAGGCTTTGGACGGCTGCATCCGTTTGTCAATGCATTCTTCTTTGCTATTGTGCTTCTGACGGCGATGTTCGCCGCGCATCCGGCCATTTTGGTGGCGGGACTGCTGCTGTCAGCCTCCTATGCGCAGCGCTGTGCGGGCGGAAAATTCTGGAGGCAGCTCCTTCTGACGCTGCCGCTGATGCTCTTCACCGCGCTGATTAACCCGCTGGTTTCCCACCAGGGTGTGACGGTTTTATTCCGTTTTCCCTCCAGCAATGCCTGCACCTTGGAGTCCGTGCTCTATGGTGCCGCCTCCGGCGTGCGGCTGGGAACGGTACTGTTTTGGTTCCTGTGCTGGAATGCTGTAATGACCTCGGATAAATTTGTCTATCTGTTCGGACGTGTGATTCCGTCGCTTGCACTGACAATTTCAATGGGTCTGCGCTTTGTGCCGTATCTCCTGCACCGCACCCGTCAGGTGTGGCAAGCACAACAATGCCTGCTTCCGTCCCGGCGGGGACTGCTTCCCCGCATTCGCGCTGCGGGTCGTGTGTTGTCCATTGTGGTCACATGGGCATTGGAAAACGCCTTGGATACCGCCGATTCCATGAAAAGCCGCGGCTATGGACTGCCGAAGCGGAGCGCTTTTTCCCTCTACCATTTTACGGTGCAGGACGCTGTGGCGCTGGCGATTCTGGCACTGATGGGCGGCGGTGTGCTGACCGGCGCGCTGACCGGCGGCTTGGCGTGGCAGTTTTATCCGGCGATCAGCGGCGCACAGGGGATAGCGCCGTGCCTGTGGACGGCGGTCTATGTGATTCTGGCGGCCTTTCCGCTGTTTTTTGAAGCAAAGGAGGCACTGCAATGGCGTGCATCACAGTCGAGCATTTGAGTTTTACCTATCCAGACCGCAGCCGTGCGGCGCTCCGGGACGTGTCCTTTTCCGTAGAGGAGGGGGAATTTTTGACCGTTCTCGGACCTTCCGGCGGCGGGAAGTCCACCCTGCTTCGCTGTTTAAAGCCTGCGCTGACGCCGCACGGTTTACTGGAGGGAGAAATTCTCTTCTGCGGTCGGCAGCTTTCCGCAGCGGAGCCACGGCAGCAGGCAGCGGAGATCGGCTTTGTGCTGCAGGACCCCGAACATCAGCTTGTGACCGATAAGGTCTGGCACGAGCTGGCGTTTGGACTGGAAAGCCTCGGGATGCAAACGTCGGTGATTCGGCGGCGTGTGGCGGAAATGGCCGCGTTTTTTGGCATCGAAGACTGGTTTTACCGGGATGTTTCTACACTCTCCGGCGGGCAGAAGCAGCTTCTGAATCTCGCTTCGGTGATGGCAATGCAGCCGAAACTGCTGCTGTTGGATGAACCCACGTCTCAACTGGATCCGATTGCCGCATCGGAGTTTTTGAGCGCCGTAGCGCGGCTCCGGCGGGAACTGGGCATCACCGTGATTCTTAGCGAGCATCGCCTGGAGGAGGCGATCCCCCTGTCTGACCGTGTGCTGGCGCTGGACGGATCGGTGCTGACGTGGGGCTCAGCGGCGGAGGTCAGCCGGCAGCTTTTTGAGCGGCGCAGTCCGGTGTATGCCTCCATGCCCACCCCGATCCGCGTGAGCACGGCGGTGAGCAGCGCGGCGTGTCCCGTCACCGTGACGGAGGGACGGCAATGGC
Organism: uncultured Clostridia bacterium; assembly: GCA_946059285.1. Next base: position 1,869 of record CAMGMW010000016.1, on the reverse strand, counting down.
TGACGGAGTTTGCGAAAACGCAGCAGCTGCTGCCGGTTCCGCCCCGCACGCTGCGTCCTGCGGGGGAGCAGGTGTTGTCTGTCAAAGACGTGTACTTCCGATATGAAAAAAACGGACCGGAGGTTTTGCGGGGGCTGAACTGCGAGGTGGCAAAGGGGCAGATGACGGCTCTGCTGGGGGGCAACGGCAGCGGAAAAACAACGGTTTTGTCCCTCCTGGCGGGGCTGCAGAAGCCGCAGCGGGGACGGGTGACGTGCCGTGCGAAACGTATTGGACTGCTGCCTCAGGATCCGCGGATGCTGTTTGTTCGTGCCACGGTGCGCGAGGAACTGGGAGAATTGCTCACCGGTGAGGCGGACCGCGAACAGCGAATTGCCGATATGGCGGCATTATGTAAACTTGACACTTTGCTGGATGCCCATCCCTACGACCTGTCCGGCGGCGAACAGCAGCGGGCGGCGCTGGCCAAGCTCCTGCTCTCTGCGCCGGAGGTACTGCTGCTGGATGAGCCGACGAAGGGCATGGATGCGCAGAGCAAGCGGGAGCTTGCCGTGATTTTGCGGAAGCTGCTGTCCGGCGGCGCCACGGTGGTGATGGTCAGTCATGACGTTGAGTTCTGCGCCGAATATGCCGACCGATGTCTGCTGCTGTTTGACGGCGGAATCGCCGCCGAGGGGAACCCGACGGAGTTTTTCTCCGGCAACAGCTTCTACACCACGGCGGCAAACCGTATGGCGCGGCAGCTTCTGCCGAATGCGGTGACCTGCGGGGAACTGATAGCCGCCTGCGGCGGAAAGGAGACGGATTTTCCTGCGGATGATGGCACGGCAGCCGCCGTTGTGCAGTCCGCGCCGCATCTGGTGAAAGCGCTGCCGCTGTGGCGCGTTCTTCTTTCCTGTGTCTGCCTTGCCTTCGGCGTGCTGTTGTTTCTGGAAATCGTCACGCCGCTGCATTTTACCTTCCTGAGCGGGCTTTCCGAGGGATTGCAATGTGTTTTGCTGGCGGTATTTGTTTTGCTGACGCTGCTGCTCGTGAGCCGAAAAAGTGACCGCACGCTGCCAAAGCCGCAAAAAAAGCGCCTGACCCTGCGAACATGGGTGGCGTTGGGAATACTGTTGCTGGCGATCCCAGCGACGGTACTTTGCGGCGTATATCTGCTGGAGGACCGGCGGTATCTGTTCATTTCTCTGCTTGTTTTGATGGAAGCGATGCTGCCGTTTGCGCTGCTCTTTGAGCGGCGTGGACCGTCTGCGCGGGAGCTGACCCTTCTGGCAGTGCTGGCAGCCCTTGCGGTAGCGGGGCGCGCAGCATTTTATGCCCTGCCGCAGTTCAAACCGGTCATTGCGCTGGTGGTGATTTCCGGTGTATCGCTGGGAGGGGAGAGCGGTTTTCTGGTGGGTGCGCTGTCCATGCTGCTGTCCAATGTGATTTTCGGACAGGGCCCGTGGACGCCGTGGCAGATGTTTGCAATGGGAAGCATCGGCTTTACAGCCGGCGTGCTGTATCGCCGGGGGATTTTACGCCGGGACCGGGTGAGCTTGTGTGTGTTCGGCGCAGCGTCGGCGCTGCTGCTCTACGGCGGCATCATGAATCCCGCCTCTGCGATCTTGTGGCACGGAGAGCTGACATGGAAAACGGTGGCTGTATATTGTGTTTCCGGCTTCCCCATGGATGCGGTCCAGGCGTTGGCGACGGTGTGCTATCTTTGGCTGTTCGGCGAGCCGATGCTGGAAAAGCTTGACCGCATCAGGCTGAAATACGGCTTGCTATAAAAATGGGGGAGCAGACGGTTGAAAATTTTCCGACGAAAGTTTTCGGAGGAAAGGTATTGCGAAAGAAACCGTCAGGGTTGTATTTTGCGTCCAATCA
>CAMGMW010000015.1 GCA_946059285.1 uncultured Clostridia bacterium | reverse complement strand
GTGGGCGCTTTGATCGGTGGAGTACATCCGGATGCCGTCACCGTCAGGAACCGCAACGGCGCATTCAGGCTCCAGAAAAGCATGCTCGGTATAGGGTGTGCTGAAGTGCTCGCTGAGAACATAGCGGGAGTTGGCAATGGCTTCCTCTGCGTTGCCACGGGAAACATGCTTATGGGCAAGCAGATTGCCCGACTCATGCACCAGCGGTGCGTCCGAGGCCATGGCTTCGGCGGGATTATGTACCGCGGGCAGGATCTCATACTCGATTTTGACCAGTTTTTTTGCTTTTTCAAGGATTTCCTGCGTTTCCGCGGCGACCAACGCGATGGCATCACCGAGGAAGCGTGTGATATGCCCCACGGGGATCATCACATCCCAGTCATGCACCAGATGCCCGATGACGTTCTCGCCGGGCACATCCGCCGCGGTTAGAATACAGATTACCCCGGGAAGCTTTTCCGCCAGAGAGGTGTCGATGGACAGCACGCGGGCGCGGGGATATTTGCTGCGGACGGCGCCGCCGTAACACATCCGCTTAAAGTAGTAGTCGTCGGGATACTTGCCGTAGCCCAAAACCTTTTCCTCCACATCAATGCGGTGAACGCGGGAACCGAGCTTCCAGTCGGTGGCGGAGGGCAGAGGGATTTTTCCCTCACGGAAAATTTTGCCGGCCAGACGGATGGCGGCAATGATTTTGACATAGCCGGTGCAGCGGCAATAGTTGTTGCGGATGGCAAAACGGATCTGTTCATCGGTGGGATCGGGGACTTTATCCAGCAGACTCTTCGCGCACAGCACCATACCGGGAATGCAGAAGCCGCACTGTACCGCGCCCGCTTCGCCGAAGGCAAAGGTGTACACTGTTTTTTCAAAATCGGACAGACCCTCCACTGTCAGAACATGCTTGCCGTGCAGCCGCTCCGTATCAGGGATGCAGGCGCGGCACGGCTCGCCGTCGATCAGAACGGTACATGCGCCGCAGGCGCCTTCGCTGCAGCCGTCCTTTGCAGAGGTGATATGCAGTTCATCCCGTAGATAGCGTAGGAGCTTCTGTTTTTTTGCAACGGTAACTTCTTTCCCGTTGATGTAAAAAATAGACATGGCGTACGACCCCTTCTTTTACATTGTGCATATGACACAAATCGCAATTCAAAAACATCGATATTTTTGGATTATAATTGCATTATACAATAAAACGCTTCTACCTGCAAGGATAGAGTGTTGACTTTTTTTTAAAATAACGGAAAGCTGTACCGGAAATGCCTATAGATTATATGTAATGCGATATTATTCGTCAACCGGGAGCAAGAATTCGTCAATGCCGAACGGACATCCCTTTCTTTTTCATCGGTGAAAGCTGCAAGCTGGCATAGAGCTGTGTTCCTATGGACAGAGCAAGAGGTGATTGCAGATGCAACCATGGATATAACGATTCTTCCTCAAAAAATAGAATAAGCTTACATACAGGTAAAAACGGCAGCAAGGATCTCTCCCTGCCACCGTTGCAATCCGGAGCAAACGATATTCGCATCATGATACACCCGCAAATCCGCTTTCCCCGCAGTTCGGCGGGTCAGGCTTTTGCGCATAAAGCGGCTTAATTTTCCGTTTATAAAGCAGAAACATCAGGCAGCAGCTTAGCACGGTGGAAACCAGTTCAGAGGCGGGGAATGCAAGCCACACTATGTCGATGTTTCCGAGCAGGGAGAGCAGGTATGCCACGGGCAGCAGCACAAGGATCTGCCGCGTCAGCGAAACCAGCATGCTGTTGATGCTCTTGCCCAGCGCCTGAAAGCAGCCGCTGAAAATGATGCAGGTGCCGGCAAAGATAAAATTCACGCAGATTGTCCGCAGCGCGGGCACGCCAACGGCGATCATTTGCTTGTTGGCGTTAAAGAGGGAAAGAAGCTGCTCCGGAAACAGTATGAAAGCAGCCATGCCCAACAGCATCAGCGAGGTGGCGCCGAGGATGCCGTATTTCATGACCCGGGTGATCCGCTCCGGCTTCCTTGCACCGTAGTTGAAAGCGGTGATGGCCAGCACGGCATTGTTTATGCCGAAAACCGGCATGAACACAAAGCTTTGCAGCTTAAAGTAGGCACCGAATACAGCGGTGCCAATCTCGCCCAGACCGACTTCAACGACCTCAAAACGCATCAGGATCCGATTGAAGCCGTAGTACATCACGGAGCCGATGGCAACCATGATCATGGAGGGGACGCCGATGCGCAGAATGCGCCCGATCATTTTTGTGTCGGGACGGAAGCCCTTGAGACGCAGATGCACGTCTGGGTTGCGCTTCAAATTCAGAAGGATTGCAAGAAGGAATGCTACGATCTGCCCGACCACGGTGGCAACGGCGGCACCTGCGACCTCCATACGGGGAAAGCCGAGATAGCCAAAGATCAAAATGGGGTCAAGTACGATGTTGATGACCGCGCCGGTGCCCTGTGTGATCATGGTATAGGTAGTGCGCCCCGTGGACTGCAGCAGACGTTCAAAGATGATTTCGCCGAAAATGCCGAACGAGGCGATGGTAATGATACGGATGTAATCCGTGCCGTAAGCGATGACGGCTTCGTTGGAAGTTTGCGAACGCATAAACGGCTCAGCGCAGAAAATGCCGAAGGCGGCGCTCAACAGCATGCCAATGGCGGCAAGAAAGATGCCATTGAGTGCGGAACGGTTGACCTGATCGGTGTTTTTTTCACCCAGACCGCGGGACAGCAGCGCATTTACACCTACGGCGATTCCGCTTGCCACACCGATCATGATGTTTTGCACGGGGAAGGCATAGGAAACGGCGTTCAACGCATCTTGATTCAGGTCGGAAATTTTGGACACGAAGGCGCTGTCTACCACGTTGTAAAGTGCCTGTACCAGCATGGAAAGCGCCATCGGCAGCGCCATTGTAAACAGCAGCCGCCCGACGGGCATAACGCCCATTTTGTTTTCTTTTAAGGAACTCATTTTACGCAACTCTTTCAATCTTTCAAATCTTCAAACACACCTATTATAAAGAGAAAAAGAAAGGAATGCAATAGACATTCTCATATTTCCAACAGGAAATACCTGCTGGCAGAACGGCAAAACCGGAAAGTGGGGAAATCTGTCTTATTCCGTCGGGGTCACTGTCCTATGGAGAAAATTGTTTTCGTCAAAATACACAAAAAATCAGCAAAAGGATACCAAAAGTGTTCATACATGTGCTATACTATGAAATACATTGTGGAAGAAAGGGGCATGGTGTGCATGACCACGGATCAATTAACAGCCCTTTTGACGGCTGATCCCGCCGCGGTGATTGAAAGTGATCGGCGGTTTTACTATAAACAGATATTGCAGGCGGCAGAGGTAATTGCCGCCAATGCGTCTACACGCCCGGTGGTTCTGCTGGCCGGTCCTTCCGGATCCGGTAAGACTACAACTGCACTGCTGATCGAGCGAGAACTGGACCGACGGGGAATGGAAACGCATACCCTTTCCATGGACGACTATTTTACGCCCCTGACGGAGCGGGAAAAGGAATTACTTCTACGCAATGAGCTGGATTTGGAAAAACCGACCCGCGTGGATATCCCGTTTTTTCAGCAGCAGCTTGGACAGATCCTTGCCGGAGAAGAGGTATTGCTTCCGCGCTATGATTTTAAGGAGAGCAAACGAATCTTTGACGGCAGATCGCTTCGCCGCAGGGAAGGGGAATTGGTGATCATGGAAGGCATTCATGCGCTGAACCCGGATGTGACCGGCCATGCGGCGCACACCACCCGTATTTATGTCAGCGTCCGTACACGCGTTACAGCGGGAGACGGTGCAGTGCTGCATCCCTCAAAGATTCGCCTTGCCCGCCGGCTGCTGCGGGATATGACCTGCCGCGGACGGCGTTTGACAGATACCATTGGGATGCGGGAACGGGTTGATCGCGGAGAACAGAAGTATATCATGCCGTTTAAGCAGCACGCGCATTACAGCGTAGACTCATTTTATTCCTCGGAATTGAGCGTATACCGCCCGATGCTGCTGAAGGACCTGCGGGAGCTGCTGCCGGAATACCCGGATTTAGCGGACCTCGTGCAGGTTCTGCAGGAACTGCCATCTGTTTCTCAACAGATTGTGCCGGAGGATTCTCTCCTGCGGGAATTCATCGGCGGAAGCATATTGCCATATTAGCGCATTACAGCGCCGGCACTGTGAGTCGACACCTTTTGCTTGACAAGCACCGGGGCGGATGCTATACTTTGGATAAAGTTATATATTGTGTGCTTTTTGTGGCTCCGCCTGCGTATGGCGGCGGAGATGGACAAGGGAACGGGGTGCGACTCCCCACGGTAACCGCCACTGTAAGCGCTGAGGACGCTGCTCGTTGACGAAAGTCAGTCACTGGGAAACTGGGAAGGCAGAGCGCGGACGCAGGCAGTTTTTTGCCATAAGCGCAAGCCAGGAGACCTACAAGAGGCAATATTGATTCACAGAAAAACGGCTGTGGCAGCTTTGCCATGGCCGTTTTTAATATGTAAGGAGGCAAAATGTATGAAAAAACTGATTTCCTGCCTGCTGATACCGGCACTGCTATTGTGCCTCGTGACAGCAGCATTCGCCGCAGACGCAAAAGCGCTGCCCATGACCGTTTCGGAAGCGGTAGACGGTGTATCCGCCTATCTTTCCGGAGCCATGTCTGACGGAAGCTACAGCGACTGGTCAATTTTGCAGCTTGCCCGCAGCGGCAACCTGACAGAAGCCATGCGTGAGGAGTACTTGGCATCCGTCGAACAAAAGCTCAAGGATTGCGGCGGCGTTTTGAGCGAGAAGAACTATACGGAGTATTCCCGTACGATCATCGCGCTGACAGCCTGCGGCGCGAATGCGGCTGATTTTGCCGGCTATGATCTGACGGCGCCCCTGGGAGACTACGACAAAACCGTATCTCAGGGGGTTAACGGTGCGATCTATGCACTCATTGCCATGGACACTGCGGGTTACACCTTTGCCGCGGACGCCGATAACTCACGCGAGAAGCTGGTTGAATTCATCCTTGCCTCCGAGCTGTCGGGCGGCGGCTGGACATACTTCGGCAGTACTGCGGATACCGACCTGACGGCAATGGCTCTTCAGGCGCTTGCGCCTTATTATGAGATGAATAGCACAGTAGAGAAAGCGGTGGATCGTGCGCTTACGCTCCTGAGCAATACACAGGAGGCAGACGGAGGCTATGTGTCATGGGGCTCTGCCTGCTCCGAGTCTCCCGCGCAGGTGCTGCTGGCGCTTTGCTGCCTTGGAATTGATCCGGCAAAAGATGAGCGCTTCATCAAGGAGGATGGCGCATGGCTAGGCTCGGCGATCTTTTCCTACCTGGCGGAAGGGGAAACGGTTGCCTTTGGTCACGCGGACAACAAACTCAATGCCATGGCGACCCAGCAGGTTGGCTATGCCCTGGCGGCCTATGAACGACTGCTGCAGGGAAAAACTTCCCTTTATGATATGAGCGATTTACAGCCGCGTGATCTGGTTTATGTCGGCGTATACGATTATACTGCGGCGGAGGCGGGGCTGGAGTACGCCAGTGACAGCGGCGTCGTTTTGAAAAACTATCCTGTGCCGTACAAAGAGGGAATGACGGCTTCTGAGGCAGTCAGCGCGGCCTTTTCCGACAATGGCATCACGGCGGTCGGGGTCGATGCAGGCTATGTCAGCGAGATCAACGGTCTTGGGAGCGTAGGCGGCTATTCCGGCTGGATGATTTCGTACAACAACGATGACTTTGCGAACTGGGGGCTTCCTTACATCACTCCGCAGGCCGGGGACGTGATTGAATTTCATTACACTTTGAATCTGGATACAATGACCGACGATATCGGCTACGGCTGGTGCGGTCTGCCGATTTTCACCTCTTTCTGCCTCGGTGACTGTGAGGTGACGCTTGCTCGTATGCCGGAGGATTTGAACAACTATGATCCGGCGATTCCATGCTATGTAGATGGCGCTCCGATCAAAGGCAGCGGTACACAGACGGATCCCTTCCAGATTACGCTGACCCTGCAAAGCTATGACAGCGATTTGACGACGGTGGTTCCAGAATACACAACCTCTTTGAATTCCCACTATGCCGTCATTGACGGGCTGAAAGGCGCGGATTTCACAAAGCCGGTGCTGTGCAGCATTTCCAGCCGTGGCGGCACATCCAAAAGCTATTTTCAAATCAATGCTTCTGTAGTGCCTCATGACTGCCTGCGATATTCGGACGTCGATGGGCATTGGGCACGGGAGAGCATCTGCGTCGTGACCGAGAAGGGCTGGATGCAGGGGGACTCCAAAACGACCTTTTCTCCCCAAAAGGTCATGAACCGCGCCATGCTGGTCACGGCCTTTTACCGCATTGCCGGTACGCCTGATGCAGGGAGCGCCAGCTTTGTGGATGTTCCAGACGGGACATGGTATACTGCGGCAGTAGGCTGGGGTCAGGAGGCAGACCTTGTCAACGGTGTCGGGAAAAATCGATTTGCGCCAATGCAGGAAATGACCCGTGAGGAAATGGTGACATTCCTCTGGCGATATGCGGGAAAACCTGCATCGGACTATAGTCTGGCTCAGTATCAGGATGCCTCCCGGGTATCTTCCTGGGCGCAGGAGGCCATGTGCTGGGCGGTGGAAACCGGACTTGTGCAGGGCGTGACAAATACAAGGCTTTCCCCCAAGAGCCTGACTACCCGCGGAGAAATGGCCACCTTGCTGGCACGCTATTTTGAAGCATAAGGAGAGGAAAACATGCAACGTTTTTCTCTTCGCCGGCATTGGTACTGGATTTTACTGGCGGCGGCCGCCGTCGCCGGACTTTTGATCGGCGCATTTTTCCTTGGCGGTGCGGAAGAGGGACTGCCTGCGCAATCGCCGCAGACGGAAGCTTCTGAGGCAGTTGCTGCCTCTTCGGCGCCGCCGGTGCCCTCGAAGGCGCCGGAAAGCAGTGCTGAGCTGCCGGCTGAAAGTGATCCGACGGAGGGAGCGACTGCCGCAACACAGGAGAGTATGCCGGCAACCGAAGGGACGAAGCCGACGACGGAACGAATCGAAACGCCGTCACAGGGTACCGAGCCACCGACGGAACAGACCGGATCAACGACGCAGACGACCGAACCTCCGACAGAATCAGAAGAGGCGACTTGCACGATCTCCATTTCCTGCGAGACCGCGCTGCGGCATCCGGACCAGCTGCGCGAAGGCTTGCTGGAGCTGCTTCCCGCAGACGGTGTGCTGTTGCATCCTGTCACGATGACCTTCACGGAGGGGGAAAGCGTGTTCGACATCCTCAGGCGGGCTACTGTGCAATATGGGATCCAAATGGAGTTTTCCAAAGCACCGTTGTACGGCTCCGCCTATATTGAGGGAATTGGCAATCTCTATGAACGGGACTGCGGCAGCGGCTCCGGCTGGATGTACAGCGTCAATGGCAGCTTCCCGAACGTTGGCTGTTCCGCCTGCACGGTGGAGGACGGAGACGTGATTCGCTGGCAGTATACCTGCGAACTGGGTGCGGATATCGGCGGCGGTTTCGGATAACAAACCACGCCGGGTAATGCAGAAACAGACCGGTAAGTTCCTGCTTCGCGGATCAAATGACACAAAAGGAGTGCCGCTTGCTTTTTTCGTCCTTCTGCGGTATGATAGACACAGAAAGGGGCGATTTCATGCTGGACTCACAAATTATTCAGTCTTATACGGCAATTTTGCGGGAGGAGCTGGTACTGGCTTCAGGCTGCACAGAACCCATTTCGATTGCTTATTGTGCCGCAACACTGCGCAAACTGCTGGGTGCTCTGCCCGAGCGCGTTGAGGCGGTGCTCAGCGGAAATATTCTAAAGAATGTGAAAAGCGTGGTCGTTCCGAACTGCGGTGGGCGAAAAGGAATTCGTCCTGCCATTGCCGCCGGTCTGGTGGCGGGCAATCCGGAGCGGGATCTGCAGGTGATTGCAGATATTCCGGAGGAAAAGCAGGCGGAGATCGATGCCTATTTGAAAAAGGCGCAAATCGAGATTTTTTGTTCAGACTCTCCCTGCCGGTTGGATATCGACCTGCGGGGAACGGCGGGAAACCACAGCGCAAGAGTTCGCATCACAAACCATCATACGAACATCGTTTATATGGAACGTGATGGCGAGATTCTGCGCCAACTTCCGGTGGTAGACGCGGCGGAGGAGCGCATGACGGACAAAAGCTGCCTGAATGTGGAGACGATCCTGCGTTTTGCCGACACTGTGCCATTACAGGAGGTCGAGCCGCTGCTGATGCGGCAGGTGGAGTATAACTCCGCCATCGCGGAAGAGGGACTGAACGGCGCGTGGGGTGCACAGATCGGCAGAATCCTGCTGGAGGACTACGGCGAGGATGTCAAGCAGCGGGCAAAAGCGTATGCCGCCGCCGGCTCTGATGCGCGTATGAGCGGCTGCGAACGGTCCGTGGTGATTCTCTCCGGTTCCGGAAATCAGGGGATTACCGCCTGCATGCCGGTGGTGGTCTACGCGAGGCACATCGGCGCAACACAGGAGCAGCTTTGCCGTGCGCTGCTGGTCTCCGATCTGATAACGATTCACCAGAAAAGCGGCATCGGACGGCTGTCTGCTTACTGCGGTGCGATTTCGGCCGGTGTCGGCGCGGGTGCCGGTATTTGCTATTTGCTGGGCGGCGACTATAGTGCGGTGGCACACACGGTGACAAATGCCGTTGCAATCCTCTCCGGTACGATCTGCGATGGGGCAAAGCCCTCCTGCGCCGCCAAAATCGCGGCGGCGGTGGATGCCGGCATCATGGGCTATCGGATGTATCTGCATCACAAAGAGTTTCGCAGCGGTGAGGGAATCGTGGCGGGCAGTGTGGACGACACCATTGCCAATGTTGGAATGCTTGCCCAGCAGGGAATGCGCCAGACGGATGACACCATTTTGCAGATTATGGCGGAAGGAGCGTCATGCTGATATCGTTTTGATTCAAAAAACAGGGACGCGCTGCAAATCGACTTGCAGCGCGTCCCTGTGTACTATTCGGTCATAAGGTTTCCAGATAACGCATGATCAATGTGGAGACCTGTGCGCGGGTGCAGACACTCTGGGGCAGAAGATAGTCGACACCGTTTACAGCGGAACCCTGAACCAGGGAAACCGCGACTGCCCAGGAAAGCCCCTCCTGCGCATAGGAGGCGGTCTTATCTCCGTCCGGGAAGTCGGTCAGTGCAGAGCGGGCATCGGTTTCGATGCCGCGGAATTGGGTATAACGGAAAAGCAACGTTGCCATCTGCTCCCGTGTGATATTTCCGTTCGGCTTGAAGCGGGTCTCTGAGACTCCGTTGACCAGCCCAACCTCGTTCGCCCATGTCACCGCATCGGTATAATATTTGTTTTCGGCAATATCCTCAAATGCATTGACACTGGAGGGGGCGGGGGAGCCCTCGAGACGCCACAAGATCGTGACCATCATGGCGCGGGTCATGGCGCCCGCAGGTGTAAAGGTGGTTTTCGAGGTGCCGTTGAAGAGACCGGCGTCGACCACATAGTCGATTCCCTCATGCGCCCAGTTGGTCACTGCCGGCATGTCATTGAAAAGCTTGCCGGTGCAGGTCTCACTGTCACAGACAGTGGGGGGCGGAAATGCTTCATCCAGGGTAATGGCCGGCGCATAAGGCCACTTGATGTATTTGATATACGCATAACGGGAGGCGGTATTTAAGTAGTTGGAACTCCACGCCTGATAAAACTCTGTCCAGGTCCAATACCGCTCACGGGTCGAGGTATTGAGGCTGTCAAAGGTGGTAAAGCCGTTTTCATCCTTTTGTACGAGGATCAGGCTGTGCCCCCAGTCATCCATGGCGTGCAGGTATTGCTTGTCGCAGATACGGATGCATGCGCCCAGCTCCGCATGTGTGATGTACGCTTTCAGATGCTCTTCCGTAAAGGTCAGGTATTCATCCGGCAGCCCGCGCAGCATATTATAGCCTGCCTCCGCCGTGCCTACAAACAAACTGTTGAAGGAGCGCCCCCAAATGAGGGTATACATCCGGCTGGCATAGAGCCAGCATTGACTCTTGCCCGGGAAAGGAACAGAAGTATGGCGCACCGTCACACCGTTGATCACATAACTGTTGTTGGCACTGGCGGCATTTGCCGGAATTGTCAGCAGAAGTGCAAGCAGCAGCAAGATACAGAATAGTCGCTTCATGTTTGTTACCTCTCTGTTTCTATTTTTATTAAGTTGTAACCATCATAGCACACTATGCCTTGGAATGCAAGAAAAACACGAAAATGGTAGAAATTTCCTACATTTCGTGTGTTATAAAAAATTTTATATATTTTTTCTGAGATACCTTGACAGATGAGGTATCTTGTGATATAGTGTAATCACAAACAGAGAATGAAACAAAAAGGAGGTGCTTAGATGTGATTGCTGCGGACCTCATTCGAGGGCATACGGAGACGATTATTCTGGCTCAGCTAATGCAGCGCGACAGCTATGGTTATGAAATCAACAAAACGATCCGCATGCTTACGAACGAAAGCTATGAGCTCAAGGAGGCAACCTTATACACTGCCTTCAAGCGCTTGGAAGATATGGGGCATATCGTTTCTTATTGGGGCGAGGAGGCGACCGGCGCACGCCGCCGCTATTACCGTATTACCGACGCGGGCAGACTGGCGTATCACCGTCAGGTCGAGGCGTGGGATACGGCGAAAGTAATCATTGATAAGCTCATTGAGCTGGAGGAGGATAGATATGAGAGATAAATTATGCGCTTATGTGGAGGGGCTGTTTCGGGATGCGCCCGATACGCCGCAGGTGAGGGAAGTACGGGAGGAAATTCTGCAAAATACCCTGAACCGCTATGATGATCAAATCGCGTCCGGCGTGGGGGAACCGGCTGCCTATCAGGCGGCGGTGTCCGGTATCGGCGACGTTGAAGCGCTTTTGGCGTCCTTTGGTGTCAAAAGGCCGGAAAAGCCGAACAAATCCGTGGCACGCCGGGTTTGCGTTGCCGTTGCCGTTGCGCTGTATATCCTATGCGTTGTGCCTGTGATCCTCTGTGATGAGCTGCAGATGCCGGATGCGCTGGGAGTCAGTCTCATGTTTTTGATGGTGGCTGTTGCGACGGCACTTCTGGTGTTTACCGGCGGTCATAAAGCGAGCAAGACAAGCGAAACGACAGCAATCGGTGCGCAACCGATGCAGCAACAGCCGCACGGGAAACCCAGTGTACTGCGCTGCGTCCTGACGCCTATCTACTGGGTCGTTACCACCGCCGTTTTCTTATTTTTGGGCTTCCGGGGCTATTGGCATGTGGCGTGGCTGGTGTTTCTGGCTGCCGGCGGTATCGGCGATATCATCAAGGGTATCGCGTATATGTGCCTCGGCCGCAGCGGCGGAGAGCCCTTCGTATCCGGCTGCCTGCTGCTGGCGGCGATTTGGGTCTACTTGACCATCACATTGAAAACACAGGCATGGGCGATTACCTGGATGGTATTTCCGATCTATGCGGCGCTCACCGGTATCGTCAGCGGTATTTTTACGCTGGCAAGAGGAGGTAAAAGATGAAAGCAAAAGCAATCGTAAAAATCGTCATTTGCTCGGTAGTGGCATTACTGCTGACCGCAATCCTGTGTGCGGCGCTGTTTGCCAGTGAGCGGATTCGGAATGCAGACTTTGACTGGTCCACTGGGATTTCTTCCAACATCTCTTACCGTGATGCCGACTCATATACCGTGGGCAGCGGCAAGGTTCGCGGTGAGCTGCAGGACGTGGAAATCAACTGGTTCTCCGGATCTGTTACCGTCAAAGCGTATGACGGCGATGAGATCTGTATCACGGAACCGGAGATCACAGAGGAAAGTGAACAGCTGCGTTTCCGTCTGGAAAATGGGAAGTTGACCATCCAAGAGAGAAAAAGCGGAAAAATCAACATTGGTCTGGGCATCCATGCGAATAAGTCACTGGAGGTTCTGATTCCGGCGGAGCAGGCCGAGCGCCTGCGGAGCGTGGAAATCAACAGCGCGTCGGCGGAGATCCTGCTGGAGGGGCTGCGGATCAACGAGACGGAAATTGACCTTGCTTCCGGGAATGCCACGCTGAAAGACTGCAATCTGCAGACCTTTTCCATTGATTCCGCCAGCGGCGACTGCATTGCCGAAAACACGCAGATCGGCGATTTCAGCATGGACAGTGCTTCCGGCAGTGCGCATCTGACCGGTAGAATCGACAAGCTGGAAATGGACGCTGCCTCCGGCTCGTTGGAGGCAAAGCTGGAAAATGCTCCCCGCGAGGTGGAATTCAATGCTGCAAGCGGAGACTGCCGCTTGACGATTCCGAAGGACGCCGCCTTTACCGCCGAGATGGACAGCTTGAGCGGCGAGCTGAGCGTGGACGGCTTTGCCGTGAACTTCCGTGGAAAGACCTATGTCTGCGGCAGCGGTGATGCTGAGTATGTATTTAATACCGCCAGCGGAGATGTGCTCCTCTGTGCGGCAAAATAGCAGAAATATGGCACTGCAAAAAGTGCAGAATCAAAAAGACCGAACAGTTTTTTGGACTGTCCGGTCTTTTGTTTTGCGTCAGATGTAGTATCCGAAAAAAGTGAGGCTGATCTTTGT
>CAMGMW010000014.1 GCA_946059285.1 uncultured Clostridia bacterium | reverse complement strand
TACGGAGCTTTTCAGGATCAAGGGTGTCCGGTCGTCCGCCCTCCACCGTATATTCTATCAGCTCGGACAAGTCAAAATGTGTCTGAATTGCCGTCATCAGCCGCTGTAACTGCGGTGTGGAAAGGGTCGTGGGCGTGCCGCCGCCGATGTAGAGGGTACGAACCGTCCTGCCCGAATCCCGCAGGAGCGCGCCAACGCACTCGATCTCGCGCTCCAGCGCGTCCAGATACGGCGGCAGCAGATTGGAAAACCGCTCAATGCTCTGACTGACAAAACTGCAATATTTGCAGCGCGTAGGGCAGAAGGGAATGCCGATGTACAGGGAAATATCCGTCTCCCGCAGACGGCGGGTCGCCGCCACGGTCGCCTCCGACGCTTCCACACAGAGACGGCGGCGCTCCGGCGAAACATGATAGTTTTTTTCCAAAAGGCGGTCGGCAGAGGCTGCCGTGCCGCCGGCGAGCAGATGCCGCGTCGTCAGCTTGCTTGGGCGCACGCCGGACAGGCTGCCCCACTCCGGCGGCTGCCTTAAACACATCGCGGCGGCGTAGTAGGCGTTTTGCAGCAGACGCCGCCGTGCCGGAACATCAGCCGTCTCCCGCCGCAGGCGCTTGACGCCGTGACCGGTTTTTCCGTGCAGGGTAATGACGGCAGTGGCGGTCAGCCAGACGGCTCCCTCATGCAGGGTCGAAACAGCGCCGTCGCCCGAAAAGGGTGTGTCGGTCGGCTCCATCGGCTCGTCCGGGAAGAGCGCAAGCTGGAGTTGCTCTATGGCATAGCGGTCCTCATGACCGCGCAGTAACAGCTTCATGGACTAATCTCCTTTGGGATATTCAGCGATGAACGCTGAGAATGCCGCTCCCTGCAGGATACAAATTCATACGAATCACCAATGAAAAAGTGTCTTTGAATCAGCAGTTTCGTATCAGATGAACCAGGGGCAGAATTCACGCTCGCGGTCGAGGGTAGTGGCGGGTCCGTGTCCGGGCAGGACGGTCAGATTCTCCGGGATCGCCGCCAGCCGCGCAAGGCTTTGCCGCATGTCCGACCGGCTTCCCCCCAGATCGACACGTCCGCACGAGCCTGCAAACAGCGTGTCGCCGCTGAAGAGCGTCTCACCGCAGCGCAGACAGACACTGCCGGATGTGTGGCCGGGGGTTTCTATCACCATGAAGGTCAGTCCACCGACGGAAACGGTGTCTCCCTCTGCGTAGGTATCGGTATAATACAGTTTCCCGGCCGTCAGAAAAGGCTGAAGCCGCAGTTCATTTTTGTGCAGCCACACGGGGCAGCGGATCGCTTCGGCAAGAGGTCGCACCGCACCCACATGGTCAAAATGACCGTGGGTCAGCAGGATCGCGCCAATCGAAAGCTGCAGCTCCCGCGTCTTTGCCAAAACGGTCTCCGGCTCGTAGCCGGGATCGATCACAGCGGTCTTCCCGCAATCATCGGAGATCAGATAGCAGTTGGTCTGATACTCTCCCAACGTCAAGGTGACGACATTCATCAGGTGCTCCTTTTCGGAAATTCGTTCCAATTACTTACATCAAATCGTCGGTATCAAGCAGAATCGTGACCGGACCGTCGTTTTCGGAGGCAACAAGCATATCCGCGCCGAATTCGCCGTGCTGCGGAGCAAAGCCGCGCATGCGGCATTCCTCCAAAAACTGCTCATACAGCGGCACGGCGATCTCCGGCACGGCTGCACCGGTAAAGCTCGGGCGGCGACCGTGCCGGCAGTCGGCATAGAGCGTAAACTGGCTGACGACGAGCACACTGCCACCCACATCGGTAAGAGAACGGTTCATTTTCCCGTTTTCGTCACAAAAAACGCGCAGTCCCAGCAGCTTGTCCGCCAATTTCCGGCAATGAGCAGCCGTGTCCTCCGGTGCGATACCCAGCAGGATCAGAAAGCCCTGCCCGATGCTGCCGACCGTCTCACCGGCGATGGCAACGGACGCGCTTTTTACACGGGTTACCACGGCGCGCATCAGTTCTGCCCCCTTCGGACATCAAGAACGCCTTCGATGGCACGGATTTTGGCGCGGATCGTCTCCAATTCCTGCACATCTTTTACCTCAAATGTTGCAACGGTGCGGGCCTTGCCGGCAGGCATGTCACGACCCGAAATCTCGGTAATTTTGACCTTCGCGGCGGAAAGCACCGTGGCAATGTCGATCCAGATGCCGTCGCGGTCCGTGGAATCGATCTCAAAGGTGGTAGAGAAAGGCTTGGATTCCGCGGTGCTCCATGCCACTTTCACCCAGCGTCCCGCCTGATGCGGGTCATTCGCGCCGGCAGCATTTTTGCAGTCCCTGCGGTGGACGGAAACACCATAGCCCTTCGTGATAAAGCCGATGATATCGTCGCCGGGAACCGGCGTGCAGCAACGGGAAAACTTAATCATACACGACTCGATGTCCTCCACGATCACGCCGGAATCTTTATGGCGGCTCTGTCTGACCGGCGCTTGCTCCACCGTCTTGACCGGCTGCTCCTTCTGCTGCCGGTTGACCCGCAGCAGATCGTCCCGGATACGACCGAATGCCTTTGCGGCGGTCAGCCCGCCGTAGCCGATGGCAGCGTACATATCGTCCAGGCACTCAAACGAAAGCTTTTTCAGCAAGGGCGGCAGCAGCTCACTGTCCTGCAGCAGAGCGGGACTGAGTCCGGCGCGGCGCACCTCTCCTTCAAAGCTGGCTTTGCCGTGTGCAATGTTCTCTTCCCGCTTTTCCTTTTTATACCACTGCTTGATCTTGGTACGCGCCTGATTGCTCTTGCAGATGTTCAGCCAGTCCCGGCTCGGTCCCTTTGCCGTCTTGGAGGTCAGGATCTCCACAATATCGCCGTTGGCAAGCGGCTGGTCGTAGCTGGCAATACGGTTATTGACCTTCGCGCCGACCATCGCGTTGCCCACTCCGGAGTGGATGGCATAGGCAAAATCGATGGGTGTAGAGCCGGAAGGCAGAGAAATGACCTTTCCCTTCGGGGTAAAGACGAACACCTCGTCGTCAAACATCTCCACCTTCAGCGAGTGGATATAGTCCTCGGCGTCTGTCTCCTGCTGGCTTTCCAGCAGGCGGCGCACCCACTCAAATTCCTTTTCGTCTCCTCCGTCGACACCCTGCTTATACTTCCAGTGCGCAGCGATGCCGTACTCCGCCGTCTCATGCATCTCCCATGTCCGGATCTGTACCTCAAAGGGGATGCCCTGTGTGCCGATGACTGTAGTATGCAGGCTCTGGTACATATTGGGCTTCGGCGTGGAGATATAGTCCTTAAAGCGTCCCGGCACCAGATTGAACAGGTCGTGGATATGCCCCAGAACATTATAGCAGTCGGGGATGGAATCCACAATGACGCGGAAAGCGTACAAGTCATATAGCTCGTCGATGCGCTTATCCTGCGCCTTCATCTTGCGGTAAATGGAATAGACGTGCTTGATGCGTCCGTAAATGGAGCCGTGGATCCCCACTGCCGACAGGCGGGTGGTGATCTTGCTCTGGATCGCCTTCATAAAGTCGTCTGCCTCCGCCTGATGCGCTGCAAGGTACTGCATAATCTGGTTATAGACCTCGGGATCGAGGTATTTCAGGCTGGTATCCTCCAGTTCCCATTTGATTTTCTGCATACCTAGCCGATGCGCCAGCGGCGCGTAGATGTCCATGGTCTCTCTGGACTTGGAAATCTGCTTGGCAGGCGTCTGGTACTGCATGGTGCGGGTGTTGTGCAGACGGTCGGCAATTTTAATGAGGATGACGCGGATGTCCTTACTCATTGCCATGAACATTTTCCGCAGGTTCTCCATCTGCTGTTCCTCCAGCGTGGAGTATTCCACGCGGGTCAGCTTTGTAACGCCCTCAACCAACGCGGCCACAGTCGAACCAAATTGCCGGACGATCTCATCATAGGTGGAATCCGTGTCCTCAATGCAGTCGTGCAGCAGCGCGCCCAGAATCGCGTCGGTGTCCAGACCGATCTCCGCCACGATCTCCGCCACGGCAAGCGGGTGGATGATATAGGGGGAGCCGTCCTTCCGCTTTTGATCGCGGTGCTTATTGTCGGCGTACGCCACAGCGCGGTCAATCAACTCCATGTTGACCGACGTATTTCGGGTAACAATGGCCCGTTTTAGACTATTATAGTGTTCCTGAAAGGTTTCCATATTTCTCCCTCCTATCGAGGACTTTCATCCCACAAATCACGGAAAATCGTGCTGTTCTCCAGCGGGTTGCGCGGATGATCCGGCAGGGTGCGCACCTCAAGGACATGTCCGGTGCGCCGCACGGAGACAAGCTGCAGTTCCTGCAAAATATCCAGACAAATCAGCGTCCGGCGTATGCTGTGGCGTTCACCGGAAAATGCGGCGACAGCGCTGCAAAACATCTCTGCCTCACAGCGCAGCGGCTGCCCGTCGGGCGCGGCGGCGCGCAGATAATTCCAGACGTCGATTACGTCGGTCCGGGTCGGACGCAGTGCTTCCAGTTCGCACAGCAGCAAAGGCTTGTGCCGGATATAACGTTCATATAATTCAAAGGGCGTGACAATCCGCAGGTCCGTCACATTGAGTTGTATCGAACGAACAGAGCGGAATTCATGGATCTGTGGAGTAAAGGCAACGTCCACCCTGTCGCCGGGGTGAAGCCTGCGGCTCAGGCTGCCGCCCGAGAAAAAGATGGCGTTGAGCGGCGTTCCCTTCGGCGGTCGCAGCCGCAGACGCAGATGCTTGCCGCCGCCAACCGTGTCAAGCCGTTCAATGGCGGCGTTTTGCAGGCAAAACACCGGCTTCGGGCAGCCGGTGCCGCACGGCTCCAGTTGCGACAGGCCGACAATATTTTCTTCCGTCAGCAGCGCGGCGTCCACTGCGCAGTCCACGGGCAGGGCGGTCTCCGCCTCCGCTGAGGCGGCATAGGCGTCGGCACGGGCGCAGATGCCCTGCCGGAAAGCGTCAATGTTGCTTCGCAGAATGGTGAAGCCGGCGGCAAGCTCATGCCCGCCATAGCCCTCCAGCAGAGGAGAAAGCTCATTCAGTGAGGCAAACAGATTAAAGCCGCCGTAAGAGCGGGAGGATGCCTTGCCGCGCTCCCCGTCCAGGCAGATCAGAAACGTGGGTCGGCAAAATTCCTCCGACAGGCGGGAAGCAACGATGCCGACCACGCCCTGATGCCAACCCTCACCCGCCAGAACGATTGCGCCGCCGCTGTGCTGTTCTCTCCGCAGCAGCTCCACTGCCTGACGGTAGATCTCCGACTCGGTATCCTGTCGTTCCCGATTCAGGCGGCACAACGTCTGTGCCAATGCATCCGCCTCTTCGGGTACCTCTGACAAGAACAACTGCACTGCAAGCTCCGCGTGCTCCATGCGTCCGGCGGCGTTGATCCGCGGAGCGAGAATATAGCCGATGGTCCCGGCTGTGATAGGCTGTCCATCACAGCCGCAGGCATGGATCAGCGCACGCACTCCCAACCGTGATGGTCGCTGCAGAGCAGCAAGCCCTTGCACCACCAGGCGGCGGTTTTCTCCGCACAGCGGCATCACATCCGCAATCGTACCGAGGCAGAACAGGTCACAATACCGTCGGGCAATGCGTTCCTGATCCCCTTCCAGCGCGGCGGCCAGCTTAAACGCGATGCCGACACCGGACAGGTTGGTATGCGGATAGGTGCGGTCAGGGCGATGCGGATCCACCACTGCGGCGGCATGGGGCAGCGTCTGCTTGCATTCATGGTGGTCGGTGATGACCAGAGTAATGCCAAGCGCAGCGCAAAGCTCTGCCTCCGCGATGGCGGTAATGCCGCAGTCTACCGTGACGATCACCTGCACGCCGTCTGAATGCAGCCGCCGAATGGCGGCTGCATTCAGACCGTATCCCTCCTCCAGTCTGCCCGGAATATGCGGGATACAATCGGCTCCCCGGGCGCGCAGATAATCCACGAGCAGGCAGGTGGCGGTGATCCCGTCCACGTCATAGTCGCCGAATATGGCGATTTTTTGTTTTTGTTCCAGCGCCGTCCGAATCACACAAACCGCCCGGTCCATTTCCCGCATGGCAAACGGATCGATCAGCGGCGCGGCAGTATCCAAGAGTGCCGCCGCACGCTGCGGGGTATCAAACCCCCGCCCGCACAGCACACGGGCAGTCAATGGCGAATATCCTGCCTGCTCCAGTGCGGTGATTTGTTCTTCCTTCGGCAACGCAATCTTCCAGCTTCCGTACTTCACAACAAAAGACACATCCCAAATTTCTTTTTTCCTATTATAGCAAAAGTTCCGCCCATGTACAATATTTATTTCTTACAGGTATCTGCGCAAAAGCAGGCCATACTATAGACAGAAAGGTGGATGCTGCATGAAAAAGGGGAAAGAGCTTTTGACCGTCAGTCTGATCTTGGCGCTGCTGTGGGGCGGAATCTGGTTTGTCTATTGGCAAAACTGCACGGTGCAGACCGAGGCGGTGCCCATATATTCCACCGCGCTGCCCGCTGCTTTTGACGGTCTGCGGGTGGCTGAGATTGCCGATCTGCACGGGCGGGAGCTGGGAGAGAACAGCCGTACGCTGCTTCGGGCGGTCAGGCTGGCTGAACCGGATCTGATCTGCATTGACGGAGATCTGTTTGACGAAACGCCCCCTCTTTCCATGCTGCGTCCTCTTCTGCAGGGTCTGACCGAGATTGCGCCGACTTTCTATGTGACAGGCAACCATGAATGGCAGGTGGAAGACCTGCGCCTGATTCTGTCTCAGATGGAGGCGATGGGCGTGCATGTGCTGCAAAATGAGTATCTTGTACTACAGCGGGGAGAGGCCCGGCTTGTGGTGGCGGGTGTAGACGATCCCTGCGGTCCGTATGATCAGAAGACACCGGAGGAGCTGGTGTCGGAGATCCGCGCCGCCGAGGGAGCGGAAGCATATATCCTGATGCTGGCGCACCGAAACGATACGTTGGCGCAATGGAGCGCCCTGGGCGTGCAGACGGTACTGACCGGACACTGCCACGGAGGCGTGGTGCGCCTGCCCTTTGTGGGCGGCGTGTTCGGCACCCGGCGGGAGCTGTTCCCGGACTATGACGCAGGGTTATACCACGCCGGCGACACTTCGCTGTATGTCAGCCGCGGACTGGGCTACAGCAATGTTCGCATCCGGCTGTTTAACCGCCCTCACCTTCCGATTTTGATCCTTCGGCAGGGAGATTTTGCAGAAAAAACGTAAACAGATTGTGAATATTTTCACTTCGCGCTTGTAAAATCGAGGAGACGTACTATAATGGAGCATGGGTGATGAAGATGTTCCGAAAGATCGGCAGCGCGCTGCGACGGTTTATGTACGGGCGCTACGGCTCAGATCAACTGAATTTGGCCATTTTGATCGTGGCGGCGGCGGTGAGCCTAACCAACAGCATTCTCACGGTGCTCTTGCAACAGTCTGTTGTCTACCGCAGCTA
Source organism: uncultured Clostridia bacterium (assembly GCA_946059285.1). Next base: position 5,846 of record CAMGMW010000014.1, on the reverse strand, counting down.
TATCGCACCCGGATTATCCGTTCTGGTATATGGTCTGGTCATTTATGCGGTATTTCGGCTGCTTTCCCGCAATATCTATCAGCGGCAGCGGGAAAATAAATGGTTCTCTCAGCTTTGGACCCGTCTGCGGGACCGGAGTCATCGGTATTACCGCTGTCCCGCCTGCAAACAGCTTGTACGGGTTCCGAAGGGGCGCGGGAAGATCTGTATCCGCTGTCCCAAGTGCGGCGAAAAATTCGTCCGCAAGACATAAAAATCGGGCGCTGTTCGCAAGGAACGCGCCCGATTCTTTATTCCGCTTCCCGGACGACGGCATAGCCGTCAACCAGATTTGCCTTGACCAGTGTCCCATGGATCGCCATGCGGCGCTCCAGCAGATCCGTCAGAATCACCGTATCCCCGTCGCATTCAATCTGCATCACGTTTTGCATGGCGATGTTTTCCGGCTTTATTTGATCGCGGTAGACGGTGGAGAGGCACATATTGATTCCTCCTTACTTCAGTGATGCCAGCACAGCAGACAGGCGCAGATTGCCTTTCTCAAACTCGGAAACGGCGGACAGCACCTGTTCCGACGCCGCCTCGTCGCCCAGCTCTCCCAGCTTTTTGGCCAGTTCCTCCAGTTCCCGGGCATGGGCGGCATTGTGGCGGATCATATACTCCATCAGCGCCAGCGTCTCCTGCCTGGGGTCGCAGCCGGCGCAATCATGGCAATGCTCCTCGCCGTGATGAAAGCGGCAAAACCGTCTGCCGCGGTCCTGATTGAATTTCATAGCTCCGTAAACTCCTTTGTTTTTTTCTATTATACCCCCAAAATTCCCCGTTGTCAAAAACAATCTTCAGCACTTGCAATACAACGCAAAAAATGTTAAAATAAAGCGTTATTTCAGACGCAGGAGGAAGACCTCTTTGGAAACAAAAACCACCGTCATCGCGCCGGAGGCTTTAGCACATCAGGCAGAGCTGTGCGCGCAAATCGAAGCGTATTGGCAGGCGCAGGGGATCACCCCTGTGGCATATGTGGACACCTATGGCTGTCAGCAGAACGAAGCGGATTCCGAGCGCATCCGCGGGATGCTGCAAAGTGCCGGCTACGGCTTTACCGACAGCGCAGACGGCGCGGACATTGTCGTGTTCAACACCTGCGCCATCCGCGATCATGCAGAGCAGCGGGTTTTCGGCAATGTCGGTGCGCTGGTTCACACCAAGCGCCGCCATCCGCGGCAGAAAATTTTCCTGTGCGGCTGCATGATGGGGCAAAAGCATGTTTCCGACCGCATCAAAAAGTCCTATCCCCATGTGGACGGTGTCTTTTCCACGCACCATCTGTGGCAGTTTCCGGAACTGCTGCTGTATGTGCTGAGCACGGGAAAGCGCGTCTTTGCCGTGGAGGATTCCGCAGGCTCCATCGCGGAAAATATTCCCGTGTCCCGCACGAACAAGCTCAAAGCCTGGGTTTCGGTGATGTACGGCTGCAATAATTTCTGCTCATACTGTATCGTCCCTTATGTCAGAGGGCGTGAGCGCAGCCGTCAGCCGGAGCATATTTTGGATGAATGCAGGCAGTTGATCGCGGCAGGCTACAAAGAGATCACGCTGCTGGGGCAGAACGTCAACTCCTACGGCAAAGATCTGAATCTCGGCATCGATTTTGCCGATTTGCTGGCGCAGGTTGCCTCATTGCCCGGAGAATTCCGCGTGCGTTTTATGACCTCTCATCCGAAAGACGCCAGCCGCAAGCTGTTTGATACCATTGCAAAATATCCCAAAATCTGTAAACAGTTCCACCTGCCCTTCCAGTCCGGCAATGACCGCGTGCTCAGGGAAATGAACCGTCGCTACACCGCCGCCCAGTATTTGGAGCTGGTCGATTACGGGCGCAGCCTGATGCCGGAGCTGGTGCTCACCAGCGATGTGATCGTGGGCTTCCCTTCCGAAACGGAAGAGGAATTCGAGGACACCTTGCGCCTGATTGAGCGGGTGCGCTACGACGCGCTGTTTACCTTTATCTTCTCTCCCAGAGCCGGAACGCCGGCAGCGGCAATGCCCGATCCCACACCGAAGGCAGAGAAAAACCGTCGCTTTGACCGCCTTGTGGCGCTGCAAAACCGCATTTCCGAGGAAAAGCATCGGGCATACATCGGCAAGACGCTTTCCGTGCTGGTGGACGGACGCGACGGCGAATGGCTCACCGCCCGTACGGACGGCGGCAGACTGGTCCGTCTTTTAGGGAGCGATGCATTGATTGGACAGTTTTTGAACGTGACCGTCACCGACTGCACCACATGGAGTCTGGTAGGCACCATCTGAGATAAAACAGAAACGGAGGCTTTCACATGGCCGAGCTGACACCCATGATGCGGCAATATCTGGAAATCAAGGAGCAGCATCCCGACTGCATCCTGTTTTTCCGTCTTGGCGATTTTTATGAAATGTTCTCCGAGGATGCAAAGCAGGCGTCTAAGGAGTTGGATCTGACCCTGACCACCCGGGATCGGGGGAAGGATAAGGAGGATCAGGTCCCCATGTGCGGTGTGCCGTATCACTCCGCCGAGAGCTACATTGCCCGCCTCGTCGCCCGCGGCTACAAGGTCGCCATCTGCGAGCAGATGGAGGATCCCGCTCTTGCCAAAGGACTGGTCAAGCGGGATATCACCCGCATTGTCACGCCAGGCACTGTCACGGAAAGCTCCATGCTGGACGAAAGCCGCAATAATTATTTTGCCTGCGTCTATGGGGCGTCGGGCGCATACGGTCTGAGCTTCTGCGATATTTCCACCGGCGCGTTTTATGCCACCGTCGCCGAAGGCGAGCAAGCAATGGACCGGGTCATTTCCGAGTTGGGGCGCTTTACACCCAGAGAAGTTCTGCGCGGCGGTACAGCGGCAGACGATCCGCTGCTGACGCAGACCCTGAAGGAACGGCTGGGCTGCTGCGCAGACACCGGCGCGGACGCGCTGTTTTCTCCCGAGGCAACCGCCGCGACGGTAGAGCGTCAGTTTGGCAAATCTCTCGCCGCTCTGGGTATCGACGCGCTCCCGGTGGTTTGGCAGTCCGCCGGTGCGCTGCTGCAAATGCTGCAGGATCTGCAAAAAGCCGGCTTGTCCCACGTAAGAGAACTGGAATTTTATGTCGCCGGGCGCTTTCTGGAGCTGGATCTCACCGCACGGCGCAATCTGGAGCTGACGGAGACGATGCGCGGCGGAGAAAAGCGCGGCAGTCTCCTTTGGGTACTGGACAAAACCAAAACCGCCATGGGAAGCCGTATGCTGCGCGGGTGGCTGGAAAAGCCCCTGCTCAACCCGAAAAGAATTGCGCAGCGTCTGAACGCCGTGGAGGAACTGAGTAAGAACACCATCGGGCGGGAGGAGCTGCTGCGGTCGCTGCACACCGTCTCTGACTTTGAACGGGTCATGGCGCGGATCGTCACAGGCACCGCCAATGGCCGGGATCTGGTGGCAATCGCCAACGGCTGCCGTGCGCTGCCGGAGCTGCATGAGGCGCTCTCCCACCTGCAGGGCTCCCTGTTTCAGGTGCTCTACGGAGAGCTGGACACGCTCTCCGATCTGCGGGAGCTGATCGAAAGCGCAATCACGGACGAGCCCCCCTTTACCCTGCGCGAGGGCGGCATCATCCGGGAAGGCTACAGCGAAGAGCTGGACCGTCTGCGGGACATCGTCTCCGGCGGAAAGAATACCCTTGCCCGCATCGAAGCGGGGGAAAAGGAAAAGACCGGCATCAAGAACCTGCGGGTGGGCTACAACCGCGTGTTTGGCTATTACATCGAGGTGGCAAAGGGGCAGGTCTCCTTGGTGCCGAAGGAATACATCCGCAAGCAGACCCTTGCCAACGGTGAACGGTACATCACGGAGGAATTGAAGGAACTGGAATCCACCATTCTCACCGCGAAAGACCGCATTACCGCGCTGGAATACGAGTTGTTTACAACTCTGCGGCTGCATCTGGCAGAGCAGGCGGAGCGAGTGCAGCGCACGGCGCATGCCGTGGCGGTTCTGGATGTGCTGTCGAATTTTGCCGCATTGGCAGTCAAAAACAACTATTGCAAGCCGGAGGTTGATCTGTCCGGAGAAATCATCATACGCGATGGGCGGCATCCGGTCGTTGAGCAAATGCTCAAGGACAGCCTCTTTGTCCCCAACGACACCCAGATGGACACTGCGCGCAATCGTGTTGCCATTCTGACAGGACCGAATATGGCGGGTAAATCCACCTATATGCGGCAGGTGGCACTGATTGTGCTGATGGCACAGATCGGCTGCTTTGTCCCCGCACGGGAGGCACGCATCGGCATCGTTGACCGGATTTTCACCCGCATCGGTGCATCGGACGATCTTTCCTCCGGGAAATCCACTTTCATGGTGGAAATGAGCGAGGTGGCGGAGATTCTGACCCATGCCACGGCGCGCAGCCTGCTGATCTTGGACGAGATTGGACGAGGTACATCCACCTTTGACGGCATGGCCATCGCCCGGGCGGTGCTGGAATACGCCGCTGACAAAAAACGTCTGGGCGCAAAGACGCTGTTCGCTACCCATTATCACGAGCTGACGGACATCGAGCGGGAACTGGACGGCGTGCGTAACTACAATATCGCCGTGAAAAAACGCGGTGGGGACATCGTATTTCTAAGAAAAATCGTCCCCGGTGCTGCGGATGACTCCTACGGTGTGGAGGTGGCGAAGCTGGCGGGCCTGCCGGACCGCGTGATCTCACGCGCAAGAGAGCTGCTGCGGGATTTGGAAAGCGGCGCGCCAGTGCGTACCGTCACCGTGGCAGCGGACGATCAGATCTCCATCATGAGCATGGAAAACGACGCGCTTCGGAAAAAGCTGGAGCGCATCAGCGTCGAAACGCTCACGCCCATCGAGGCGATGAACGCTCTGTATGAGCTGAAGCAAATGCTTTGAGCCATCGCGTTCACCGCGAAGGCGGATTCTGTTGCTGCAGAATCCGCGCAGGCAGACCGCCGCAATTCATTGCGGTGATCATGCTGCATTTTACGATTTGAATTCCTGCGGGCACAAATGCTCTCAAAACGACATGCCCGCCGGGTTTACCTTCGGAAGCAAAAGGAGTTTACATTATGAAGCCTCTCTTTCCCCGTAATTTGACCGTTCCAAGCACTTGGCAGATCATTCTGGGCGCATGCTATCTTCCCGTCTATCTGGTGGGACTGTCTTATGTACTGCCGCTGATCTTTCGACACTTTGGCATCGACAGCAGCACCGATCACGGCTTTTATCTGCTCCAGCTGACCTATTTCACCATCAATACGGTGTTTACGCTGCTGGTTTTTCACCGTTTCCTGTTCGATTCTCTTGCCGTGCTGAAAGAACGGCGGCTGAGCTGGCTGTTCCTCACCGTAGCGATTGCTTACGGCATCAGCGCGGTCGGCACGAATATCATTGCCGCTGTCTATACGCTGTTGCAAATCACTCCGGAGAATGTCAATCAGGATATCATCGAAACGCTGCTGGTGCAGCATCCGCTGCCAATGCTTCTGTTCATCGCCCTGCTGGGACCAGTCTCGGAGGAGCTGCTGTTCCGGGGCGTGTTGTTCGGACCAATCTGTCGCCGTTGCCCTTGGCTGGCCTATTCCGTGACCACGTTGCTGTTTGCCGGCATCCATGTCATCGCTTCCATCGGTACCCTGCAGCCTTTCGAGTTATTGCTGTGCTTCCTGCAATATGTCCCGATCAGTCTGGCGCTCTGCTGGGCATACCAGAACACCCGCAGCATCTGGGGTTCCATCTGTTTGCACTGCATGCTCAACGGCGTCTCCGCTGTTACAATCCTCTGCATGCATTATCTGGAAGAGTTTGCCG
>CAMGMW010000013.1 GCA_946059285.1 uncultured Clostridia bacterium | reverse complement strand
AAAATCGTCCTTTATTCTTTTGCAAAAGTGTAACACATCATTGACAAACCCACACATTTTCGACATTTCTTCAGTTCATTGCTGTTGACTACACAGATTCCCCGCAGTATAATGATTCTATGACTTTTGGAGGGAACCGTTATGATTTTTTGGAAACGGGAGCTGCGGGAGCTTGCCGCCTCAGAGCGTCGCTTTGAGGATATTTACCGCATTTTTACTGCAGAGTTTACAGATACAGTCTTTGCAGAGCAATATATCGCCGGCAAAACGGTCCGCACCACCTATGCGGAGCTTGCCGCTATGACAGAGCGCCTGTCGCGGGTGCTGCACCGTCAGTTTGGCGGGCAAGAAGGTGCGTTTCTTGCCATTCGGATGGAAAACTCTCCCCTCTGGGTGGCGGCTTTTCTGGCGATCCTGCGGGCGGGATTCCGTCCGCTGCTGTTGAATCTTCGGCATGACGAGCAGACCATCCAGGACACAGTGCGTGCCGCCAAAGCTGCTGCCGTACTGACTGACCACGCGGCAGAGGGCTGTTTTGATCTGTCGGACTGCGGCGACGCGGCGGACTTCACCCCCAACTGGGCAAACGAGATTGCGCTGCTCTCCTCCGGCACCACGGGCTTGCCGAAGTTTATCATCTACAACGGTGCGGAAATCACCGAGCAACTCCTGCAAACGGAGGATATTGTCCGCCGCTGTCCGGAAATCAAGCACGACCGAAACGCCAGGGGGATCCGCATTCTGGCATTTCTGCCGTTTTATCACATTTTCGGTCTGATGGCTGCAATGTTTTGGTTCGTGTTTTTCGGCACTACCTTCATCTTCCTGGAGTCTTTGGATCCGAAAACCATCCAGTTTACCTGCAAATACGGTCAGGTGACGCACTTCTTTGCCATTCCCACTGTCTGGGACATGACCTCAGCGCAGCTTCTGCGTGAGGCGGAAAAGCAGGGCAAAAAGGAAAAACTCCTGAAGGCGGTCAGATTCTCCAACAGGCTGCAAAGCATCCTGCCCCGCTTTGGCACATGGCTTGCCAAAAATGTCCTGTTCAAAAGTGTCCGCGCCCAAGCCTTGGGAACCAGTCTGATGTTCTGCATCAGCGGCGGCGGCTTTCTCAAACCTCAGTCGCTGGAGCTGATGAACGGTCTGGGCTACGGTCTGCGTTCCGGCTACGGCATGACGGAAACAGGCATCATTTCCGTGGAGCTGTCACGCCGTGCCTGTCATCGTAACTCCGGTACCGTCGGGCAGCCTCTCTCGGCAGCGCGGGGGCGCTATCGCATCAATGAGGAAGGCGTACTGGAACTGAATGCCCCTCTGCTCTATGCAGCCCAGATCATCGACGGCAAGCGCGTTGAACGTGATCCCGACGCATGGTTCTGCACCAATGACTGCTTCTATGAAACAAAGGACGGGCGCTGGTACATTACCGGGCGCAGAAGCGATCTGATCATCGGCGCAAACGGCGAAAACCTCAGTCCCGATTTGATCGAGCAGCGGCTGCACATTCGAGGTGCAGCGGCGTTCTGCGTCATCGGTCTGGAGGTCGCCGGTGATGAGCGACCCGTTCTGATTCTGCAAATGCCGAACCTTGGAGACCGGTACGCTTGTGTAGTGGCGGCACGCTCCGCATACGCCGCCGTAGAGGCGCTTCCTATGACCCAGCGTCCGGTGAGAATTCTGTTGACGGAGCAGACCATTCCGCAGGAGTTGGGTAAGACCCGCCGCGCCGTTTTGCGGCGGCAGATCGCCTCCGGCGAGGTGCAGCTCGTCCCCGCGGATCTGCCAAAGGACTCCGATCTGTCAGGTCTGGAATCGGAGGCGCTGCAGAATATGACGGCCGAATTGTGCGCTCTGATCGGCGAGGTCACGGATCGTGCGGATATTCAAGCCGATACTCATGTGGTTTACGATCTTGGGGTGGACAGCATGACTTATTATGCAATTTTCTCCGCCGTTTCGACACGGTACGGCGTTCAGCTCACAATGGATGCCGCGCAGCCGCTCTTTACGCCGCGGGATTTTGCCGCGGCAGTGCTGGCAGAGAGGGGCTGATTACCGATGAAGCTTCTGTTCCGATGGTTTCATAAGCTGGTCCTCGGCTGGACGGTCGGGCTGTATTTTCTGCCGAAGATCCGGTATGAAAACCGGAAAAAACGTCCCCACGGGCCGTGTATCATCATTTCCAACCACAAAAACCAAATGGATTTCCTGTTGATGCTCTGGGTATTCTATTTCCGATACCTGCGGTGTCTGGTTGGCAAGACCTTTTACGAATGCAACGGACTGATCACCTTCCTGCTGAAAATGCTGGGAGCAATCAAGGTCGACCGTTTTTCCTTTGACATGGACTTTTTCTATGAGTGTATGGACGCTCTGAAGAAGAAACAGTCCCTGCTGATCTTCCCGGAGGGCAGATTCTCCACCACCGGGGAGCTGTTGGAATTCCGTGACACGGCGACACTGCTGGCATTGCAGGCAGGCGTACCTGTCGTCCCGGTCTATCATACCACGAACTACGGTCTGTTCCGGCGCGTCCGTGTCCGGGTTGGCGAGCCGATCGACCTGTCCTCTTTGTGCAATACCGCAAATCCCGACCCGCAAGAGCTGAAGCGGCTGACCGCCGTCCTGCGGGAGAAAATCCTCGTCCTGAAGGAGCAGACGGAGCAATGATCAAAAAAAAGCTGCGGAATTTTGCAGCGGATTTTGCGAACTTTTTCGGTGGACTGGGCATGCGGCTGGTTTGGCTCCCGAAGATACACTATCAGAAGGGTGCAGAGAACGTACGCAAGCCGAATGGCGGCGCTCTGTTCATCTTTAACCACACCTGGTGGGTCGACGCCCCGCTGCTGTGTGTCCTTTGCATCCGGCGGCGTATCAGCGTGATTACGATGCGGGAGATGTTCACAGGCATCCGCCGTGTTGCCATGCGCGGACTGCGCTGCATCCCCGTGGACCGCTCCATTGCGGATCTGGGCTGTATGCGGGAGTCTCTGCAAATACTGCGCGGCCACGGATGTGTTGGCATCGCACCGGAAGGTAAGCTGAACCCGTCGCCGGAGCTGCAGACCTTTAAGCCCGGTGCCGCGCTGTTGGCGCTGCAGGCGGATGTGCCGGTGATCCCGGTTTACATTGCCGGCAACTATCAGCCTTTCCAACGGCTGCAAATTATGTTTGGCCGCCCAATCGTATTACAGCAGCGTCCCACCTCCTCCGGTGTGCAAGCAGCCACCGAGCAGCTCCAGGCTGCTATGCAGCAGTGCGAAGACGAGCTGTATACAAAAATCGACCCCAAATACCGCAACCGCGTAGAGGAGTTTCAAAAGCGTTTCCATGCGCGCAGGCGGAAAAAACTGAAAGGTGAAATGCCATGATATTCGAACGTCTGATGAAGATAGCGGAAACCGTTTTGGAGGAATCCGATCTCTCGAACGCCACAAGCGAAAGCACACTGGAAGAACTGGGTGTCAACAGCATCTCCATGCTGATGCTGATGGTAGGCATCGAAGACGAGTTTGCCATCCGTTTCCCCGCTGAGCGTGTGGGAGAACTAAAAACCATTGGTGACGTAGTTTCGGTCATTGAGGGGTGCCTCCATGTTTAATCGAAAATCTCCGAAGGATTTTGAAGAGCACTGGGATTACCGGCAGATGCAGCCCGGCGATCAGCTCCGCGTGCAGCGCGGGGATTACTACCATCACGGTATCTATGTGGGGAATGACCGCGTCATCCATTTTGACGGCGCGCCCGATGCAAAAGCCGAGGACGTGTCTGTAGTGGAATCGGACATCTCCGAATTTCTGCGCGGCGGTCTGCCGGAGGTCCGGGTCTATTGCCGCGGTGAGCGGAAGCTCCTGCGCAGTCCGGAGCAGATCCTCGCCGCAGCAAGAGCAGCGTTGGGGAGGAAAGGATATCACATCATCCGCAATAACTGCGAGCACTTTTCCAACGAGTGCGCCTTCGGCGTGCACTATTCCCGCCAGACCGATCATCTGGATGATGCACGCAAGAAGTTATAGCATCGGGGAGGTTTCCCGTGACATATGCCGTGATAGATTCTGATGCTATTTTCTGATAAAAATCTATAAAAGGCGCCGCAATTTGCGCGTCCTTTTGCGGCAGACCGCCGCAAAAGCCGTCTCATAAGTTCTTGAAAAGCTTCTTTTTATCAAGAACTAGTATGAAAGGAGCAACAGTAATGTCTGTTTTAGAAGGTCTGCATCCGCAGGCGGTGTTCCGTTATTTTGAGGCGCTGTGCGCCATTCCCCACGGTTCTGGGAACACAAAAATGATTTCCGATTACTGTGTCGGTTTTGCACAGGCGCACGGCTTGCGTTATGTGCAGGATATACACAACAACGTAGTAATCTACTGCCCCGCCAGTCCCGGATATGAGGACCATCCCACGGTAATTTTACAGGGGCATCTGGACATGGTCTGCGAGAAAGACGCAGACTGCACGCTTGATCTTCTCAGGGACGGACTCCGCCTGGCGCAGGATGGCAGCTTTGTCTCTGCCGAGGGAACGACTCTGGGCGGAGACGACGGCATTGCCGTGGCATATGCGCTGGCAGTGCTGGACGCAAAGGATCTGAAGCACCCGCCTCTTGAGGCTGTGTTCACAGTAGATGAGGAGATCGGCATGCTGGGAGCAACGGCAATGGATATGTCGGTGCTGCATGGACGTGTGATGCTCAACATCGACTCCGAGGACGAAGGAATTTTGACGGCAGGCTGTGCCGGCGGTGCCCGTTCCACACTCAAGCTGCCGATCAAGCGGGAACCAGCGGAAGGAACAGCGTGGCGCATCCGTCTTTCCGGGCTGCAGGGCGGTCACAGCGGAGTGGATATCCATAAGGGGCGCGACAATGCCAACAAGCGCATGGGGCAACTGCTTTCGCTGCTGCCGGAGCTGCGTCTGTGCAGCATCGACGGCGGTGCGCAGGACAATGCCATTCCGCGCGCCTGTACCGCCGTTGTGGTGAGCGAGGCAACGGATTTCGCGGCGCGGTTTGCTCAGGCGGAGCGTTTGTGCAAAGCGGCGATGCCCAACAGCGAAGCCGAGGCGCTGTTTACCTGTGAGCCTGCGGAGACTTCAATTCTTCCGATGACCTTGTCCTCCACGACCGCGGCGCTTTCGCTTTTGAATGAGCTGCCCAACGGCATTCAGGCAATGAGCATGGATATTGATGGTCTGGTGCAGACCTCCCTGAATCTCGGCATCGTGAAAACAGAGGACGTATCGGTGCAGATGACCTTCTCGGTTCGAAGCTCCGTGAGCGCGGAAAAGTCAGCGCTGACAGAACGGCTCGCAGCATTGGCAGCGGAGTACGGCGCGCAATACCGGCAATCGGGGGATTATCCCGCATGGGAGTATCAGAACTCTTCCCGCCTTCGCGAAATCATGGTCAGAACCTTTACCGAGCGTTACGGGAAGCCGCCGATCGTGGATGTGATCCACGCCGGACTGGAGTGCGGCATTTTTTCCGACCGTCTGCCGGGGCTGGACGCCGTCTCCTTCGGACCGCAGATGCATGATATCCACACCAGCCGGGAGCGGCTGGACATTGCCTCCGTGGCACGGGTTTGGGACTTCCTCATCGACGTCTTGGAACAACTTTAGAAACTAAGTCAAAAGGCGACCTGAAAACAGGTCGCCTTTTTATTGCCATCATACGACAGACTTCCGCAAAAACCATGTGGAAGGAGCATAGGATTGATGCTTGACACGGTTAATACCCGGAAAGGAACAGCTCGCATCGATGACCATCTGCGTCGCAGGTCGATCGGCATTTCGTAACATAAAAGGGTTGATCAATGCCCAGTCCCGGCAGCACCACTGAAACGGTACTGCCGGGCTCTGCCAGCGCCGTTCCCGGCATACAAAGGCAGAGGGTCAACCGCTGCCGCATGGAACTGCGGATACGAACCTGCGGCGAGGGCTGTGCGTCGGAAGCGCGGAAGCAGCGCAGGCAGCGTCCTCCCTCCGCAAGAAACGCCTCGTTGCGATAGATTGTCGCCGTCTCCCCGTCATAGACGCGCACCTCTGAAAGCACGCCCTTCCGTCCATAGCATACCGTCGCCTGTATTACATTCTGCTCCGTACATTGCAGACCCGAGGTCTCCCGCTCTGCGGTGATACACAGTGTCCCGTCCGCCAGAAAGCGCGGCGGCAGCGCTCCCGCCGCATGACAATAATCCTGCAAAATCCGCAGGTAATTTCTACCGAGCGGGACGGTCAGCGCACACGCGGTGGACACGCTGGATGACGCGGCAATTCCCAACGGGGTGACATAAGTGGCAAGGAGCTGCGCGGCCCTCACGCCGGCGTATTCCCGCCGCGGCGCTTCGTGGTCCTCCAGCACACCGCCCATGCCCCGTCCCTGCAGGACGCAGTACATTCCCTCGCTGCAGGTCTCGATTTCCGCCTGATCCACAATACCGGAAAACAACGGGCTGCCCTCCTCCGCCGCGGAAAAGAAAACCGCATTGTACAGGGGCTGCCGTAGCGCCGCGTCGAAGCGGAACCGTACCCGAAAGCTGTCACATTCCATGCCGTCCGTGCGGCACAGTTCCCATTGTGTTACCTCAGACAATGCGGTGACAGCACCGTCAAAGCCGGTGACTGAAAACTGGATCATTGGCCCGCCTCCAAAAATGTGAAACGATACTGAACATAATGATCCCGCGGCGGCTGCGTCATCTCCAGCTCCGTAAAGCAGGCATTGACGTTTCCCCACTGGGGATGGCTCAATGTACCCGCACCGTCGCTTTGAAACACCCCTCGCAGGCGTTCAAAGGTATCGTAGGCGGATTCCCCGAAAAATACCCCTTCTCCGGTAAAAACACGGGGTGTCCTGCCGATCAGCTCCACCTCCCATGTACCGTTCAGGAAGGTGTGCACCGCCGTATTCTTCTTCTCCTGAATGGAAAAGGATGTTGGTTCGTTTGGCCAGATAAAGCTTTTGAATTGCATAAATGCGCTCCTTATTGTGCTTCCTGCGTACAGGAGGCGGCAGTCAGTGTGATTTCCTCCCAGAGTCTGCCGTCTGCTTCCGCTTCTTCCCGCGCAGTCGTCCAAAGGCAGCCTGTAAAGCACAGGCTGCCTCCCGGTCGGCGGATCGTCATCGTGAATTCCTCCTGCGGGAGCGTAACTTCCTCCCGCAGCCGCAGGCGGCGCAGTGTGACTGTGTATTTTGGAGGGTCCCGCAGAACAGCGACCGGCGCTGTCTGCCCACAGGCGTGAACGGTTGTGCTTCCGACCTCGGTACAAATCCGGTACCCCTCCGCCGCAGCCAACCGCACGCCGTTCATCTCAATACGGATATCTTTACTCATATTGCCGCCTCAAACCGCGACCTGTGCGGACAGCAGGATGCTCTGCATGGGCGAAGTGACACGGAAACGGAAATCAACGCGGCACAGCCGGCAATCCGTCCCGTCGGGATAGACCAGAAGTCCGCCGTAGGTATCGATATAGCCCTCCGTGCGGAACAGCTCAAGGATATACTCCGTCTTGCTGCGCACCTCGCTTTGCGTCAGTATCTCATGCTGCGCAAAAGCCTCGGACAGATACTGCCGCATGGTCCGCATCAGGCAGTCCTTTACCAACGTGACCCGCAGATCGCCGAACACCGCGCCCATGCTGCCGTCTATACAGGTTGTCACGGCGTAGGGGACGACCGGACCCGAGGTTCCCGGCTGTACCGGTGTGACGCCGGCACGCAGGAGCAGATTGACCTGGCTGTCATCCAATGTCACCACGGGTGCGGTCAATCCGAACAAGGGGAGGTCCTCCAGCGATGCCATCGGTGTCTCCATCAGGCAGATCTGTGCTGCAAGGGCGGCGGCGGCATAGACTCCGCTGCTGCTCAATCCGTCAAGGGAAGCAACCGCAGGCGCAGTCAGAACCATTCGGGAGGAGTTCAGCGCGGCGGCATGCTGCCGCAGCTCCTGAATGACGCCGCTGTCCGCGCCCACAAATCCAAGCGCCTCGTATGCCTCCATTGCCTCAGCCAGTGTTCTCTGCGTCGCACGGTCAAGCGTACCGAAAACAAAAAGGTCCGCACCGTAAGTAGCATGCAGCTCAGAAACGGCGCTCATATAGAGCTCCGCGTCATCGGAAGGGATATGGACGGCATAAATGCTGGTAAGTCCACTGGCAAAGGCGACCTCCAACAGTTTGGTTAAAGAGGAGTTCTCGCCGTAGTCGGTGTTGAAATAGGACAGATGTCGGATCTGTTCTGAGGCGCCTTCCTCTCCCTGCGCCAGAATCGCAAGGGTATGGGATGTTTCAATCCCATGAAACACCGCGCCATAACGGCTGTAGATGCCGGGTCGCGGATAAAGTTCATTCATATGGTATCCCCCTTGATGGTAAATCGTTGGAAGGTGTGCTGTGCCGGTCGGATTCTCATCGGTGCAGTGAGTTGTGCTGTCAGGGCACATCGGAAGCAATCCGTCTTCGGATCAAACCGGACCTCACTGACGCTGACCGTCCCGCATTCCACGCCCTCCAGACCTCCCAGCAGCAGCCGGTGCAGACGGTCGGCCGTTTGCTGACAGCAGATGCCGTTTTGCTTCAGCGATGTATACACATCCAGACGCAAGGTCGCATGCAGTGCTGCGCCGTAGCATTCCTCTCCGGACATATCCTGACCGAGGTAGCGGGAAACGGTGTCGCAGGTACTTTCTTCAGAGGTCAGCCCCACCGCCACCAGCGGCTCCGTGAGAAAGGGAAAGCGGTTGTTGTCAAAGGAGCGAACGCAGAAAAAACCGGCAGCGCGCAGCTGATGCAGCAGAAGCTCGATCAGATCCGGCATATTCTTCCCCCCTCCACACACAGGCCCCAAACATACAGCGGCTCGTCATGCAGCAGGATCGTATCCGCCCGCCGTACAACAAAGTGCTTTTCACCGACAATCAGATAATCCGCCCCGAGCACATCGATTCCGGCGGGACCGATATAGAGGAATTGTCCTCTGGGAATCTCTCCGCCTGCGGGGAGCATCCGTTCCATATTCTGCCAGCTTTTGGAAGTCACAGGCTGAAAGAATGCCCGGACCCCCGTCATGCTGTCCGGAAATACGATCTGGACCTCACAGCCGTACTGTGCGAACATTTTTTGGATCAGGCGTCTCATACGCGCACCCCGCGGAATTGAAAACGGTTTCCGCCGCACCATGGAGCGAGAATGCGCTCGGCGAGCTGCGCCAGCGTATCCGACTGTTTTTGAAAGGTCAGGGACAGGCTGCCTGTATCAAAGGCGGCAAGCTCGTCCCGGCAGGCACTGCGATAGGCACATACTGCCAGCAGTGCGCCGGCGGCGATCAGACTGTCCCTGCACACCTCCGGAGCAGCGGCGCCACGGATGCGGTACAGGACCTCCTTCTCGGCGGCGGTGCAGAGCGTGCGAAGAAGCTCCATCGAGCCCGCCTCCTCCAGAATAGACAATGCCGCATTCAGAATGTCATCCCGCAGCTCCATGTTTAGATTTCCAGCACCTTTACGGCATCATCGCAGATTTTGGCAAAGCCGGAAATCGTCGTGATGGCGGCGCGGTCAAGCTGGCGGTCGATCAGCTTGTCATATTCCACACAGACGTCCCCCGCCCGCACCATTTCCAGTGCATACCGGCGGTCGAGTGCGATGAGCGTGCCATCGGCAACGGCATCGGTACGCAGAAGCTGCGCGCCCAACGGAGAGGTGAATTTCCCTGTCCCTTGGAAGTTTAGTCCCGTCAGAGGATTCTGGAACTCCTCCAGCTTGAGCATTTTAACCATTGTCGCAGGGCTGACCAGCATGGTGTTCATCTCATACGGATCAAAATAACTCCAGAATTCCACCAGTTGATCATATGTCAGCGTGCCGGCGGTGCCGCTGATGGGGCTGGTGCCGATCTGATAGACCGTGGCGGCATTGTTGTTACCGTCACCGTTGGTTAGGACCTCCACCGCGTCATCCAGATGCATTTTCTGCATATGTGCGCCGATCTGGCGGAGCATGACGGAAAACAGGTCGAGCTTCTGGAAGCGCATGGCTTCATACGATGCCACCAGCATTCTGCCCCGCTTGTGCAGCGCGATCAGGTGTTCTCTGGTCTTAATGGCGGTCGCCGGAATGGACGCGCCTTCTCCGACGTCGGCAAGCGTCTTGTCCGTCTCCTCCGGGACGGAGTAAATGCTGCGGTAATCCATCGCGTCGATGTTTGTCACCGTTGCGGTAATCGCGGGCAGGATGTTCGCCTCCTCCATGCCCTGACGGATCACGCGGGAAATGAATTCCGGAAACAGAACGGCGGATTCGAAGGTGGAAAAGAATTTTTCCACAGAGTCTGAGCCGGCTCCCTTAACGCGGATGCCGAACCGTTTGAGCTGCCGCTGAAAGGCGTCAGTATTCTCCAGCGCAGTTCCCTTATAGTTCTCCGATGGATCCATTGCCTCCAAAACCTGTGTAAAAGTTCTGCCGCTTTCGCGGTACATTCCCTTTTCCAGACGGATATTTTCAAATAACATACAAATGTCCTCCCTTGTTACAGCTTTATAACTGCAGTCTTGTTGACGGAATCCACGCTGACGACCAAACGGCTGTCTGCATCCTCATCTGCACAGATGCCGCCATTCCCGTCGGCGGCAAGCGCGATGTTGCCGACCACAAGCGGTATACCGCTGTAGGGCAGCTCCACAAAACCTGAGAAAACCA
Source organism: uncultured Clostridia bacterium (assembly GCA_946059285.1). The sequence continues at coordinate 2,831 of CAMGMW010000013.1, read as the reverse complement.
CTGTTGCCAGTCCGTTTTTGACATCGGTGATCACACCGAAGAAGCTATCGCCGCTATTGCAGGCGCCGACGGTGTCATTGTCGCTAAGCTTGCAGGGAGCGCCCTTGACCGCGGTGTTGTCCGCATAAAAGGTTACGCATTGCTCCCCAATGGAGTGAAATGAAATTGCCATAAAATTGACCTCCGTAATTTAGATTAAGTATGCGGCTTCGAGTGTGTCTGTCCCGCTGCCGCCGGCGGGAAGCTGTGTCTGCGGCGGGAAAAGCGCCGCGCTTTTCTGCTCCATGGCGTGCTTCCATGCCCGCAGCTCCGTGCCCGTCAGCGCGGCGGCAGCTTTTCGCAGGATTTCTTCGGATGCGCCGAATTCCAAAAGTAATCCCAGCGAAACCACCTCCTGCTCCAGTGCTTTTCGGCAGTCGCGTCCGAATTCCGCCTCTGCGCACAGAGACTTAAAACGTGCCTGCGCCGCAGGAGTGCCGGATTCGCTCACCAATTCCTCCAATGTCATGCCTGCCCCTCCCTTCTTTGCCTTCAGTACGCCGGCCTCCCGCTGCGCGGGAACGGCGACGAAGGAGAATTCATAGGCATCCACGGGCTGCGAAAGCACCGCAAGGCAGCAGGTTCCGTTATAGGTAACGCCCTTGCGGTGGGCGCATTGCCCGTAATCCTCACCGCATATGCTGCACCGGGCCTGTTTCATTGCGCAGCCGACGGAGACCTCCTTTTTAATTCCGCCCTCGATTTCCGCGATCAGATCGGCGTTTTTCTCTGAACGCAGCATGTATGCACCGGCGCGAATGGAGGTTACCCCCTGCTCGGTGCACAGCTCTGTGTCAAAGATGCGTGCGATCTGGCGATCGGCAGACCATTCATGGTCGCAAATGCCGGTTTTCCCCAAAAACAGCCGCGCCAGCTCCGGCAGAGCGGCGGTGTCAAAGCGCTCATAGTCCCGATCCGGAGCATCATCGCACAGGCGGACGTAGAAGCAGTAAACATCCGCCGCCCGCAGCGGTGATTTTGCGTAGATATTGATTTTTGCAAGCTGTGCCTCGTCCGGCGTACCGGCAGTGAGCACAGCCGCCTCCTTACAGATTTTCAATGAACCGTCTCCTCTTTTGTGATACTTGCCGCCTGTGCGCGATATAGGGCGGCCTGTGCCTCCTCCACCAAATCCTGCAGGCAGATGTCATCCCAGACGATCTGTGGGTTTTCGCTGCATCCGTTTAACCGCAGCCACAGCCGGCATACCCGCTCCAGCACCGGCTCGATGCTGCGGCGAATCGCCCATAGCTCGCTGGTCAACATATCCGCCTGCTGGCGGCTCATGCGCTCCGTGCTGGACCAGTTCAGCCCCAGCAGGAAGGGCGGCAGACCGGTTTTTGCAACAAGCTGCTCCATGATCTGTCGCACCGGTACTTCGGAATCCAAAATCTGCCCGTCTGCGCCGATGACCTTGATGGAAACATCGCCCACTGCCACAAAATCCCGCACGGTGCCGGACTTGGCGTCCTGCATTGCCGCCGACCATTCCGCCGCGATGACATCTGCGCGCTCGGCAGCGCTGGCACGCTCTAAGCTGTCTCCCGACGGCTTGCACACCACCGCGTAGCGTACATTTCCCGCGCGTTCCCAGTTCACGCCGATGGTGCGGTAAATTTTTAGCAGAATGTCCGTCAGAAATGGCATGCTTCGCAAAAGTGACACGCCGTATGGATTGGCGGGTTCAGGGTTCAGTGTGGAAAACAGCAGCAAATGCGGATACGGCAGCCTACGCAGGCAGCCGTCGTCGCCGTAGGCGCACAGATGTGTTTCCAGCGGGCTGTCTCCCTCTTCAATTTCAATCGCAGTCACATCTCCCCAGCAGACCGCCATGATCCGCCCGTTTGCCACCACCATTTCACCGATCGCTCTGCCATAGGTCAGCAGACTGTCCGTATAGGCGGCAAGAAAGCCGGAGATTCCCCGCTGACCTCTGCCGCAGGGGACCGTACGAAGGAATTCATTGAGCCGTTTTGTTGTTTCCGCGTCGGCGCATTGTGCCTGAAAGCCGCCGATCAGCCGTACCAACTTTCCGATGGCGGCATCCAAAACAGGCAACGCCTCCCGCATGGACTGATAGAGGGAATACTCTCCCCTGCCCAGCGGCGCATATGCCTTCACTGCGCCGAAAGGCTGTCCCGTGCTTCCGCGCAGCTGCGTCGCGGCGGCGGTGGGAAGTCTGGATCGTTTTGCCTTCACCATTGGTTCCTCCTTTCCTCAGATTTGATCAACGCCGAAGCGTTAAATCACTTTTGTCACTGCATTCTGCGAACAGACACTGCCGCAATCGGCGCCTCACTTTTTGCAAGGACGGTGGCGGCAAAGTAGCGCATATCGTCCATGGCGTGGTCGTGCTCCTTTTTGACTGCATCCTTTCCGGCGCGAAGGTCCCAAACATATTGTTCGATTTCACGCAAACAGTCCTTACAGGTATCGCACAGCACCAGCTTACCGCTTTTCAGCAGATCGGAGGTATGGCGGATGCCCGAAAGCACGTCATTTTCCGCCCGTCTTACGTTCCAGCCCCGCCGATGCAACAGCTCGATGAAGCTGGCGGCAGACGGGTCGACGATGACAGCGGTGATGGGACGTCCTCCCGCCAGTTGCCCCAGCGCGTCGGCGTACTCCGCGTCAGTCATCTGCCGCATCTCCCTTCGGGAGTCAAAATAGAATTCTTTCACCCGGTACCAGCGCCCGTTTTGCAGTCCCCAAAGACCAAAGGAGGCGGGATTGACCGTACCGTAGTCACAGGAACTATACCATTTGGAAAACTCCCCCGGCGGGACCGGGGG
>CAMGMW010000012.1 GCA_946059285.1 uncultured Clostridia bacterium | reverse complement strand
ACTACCGCAAGGAGAAGAATCCCTGCTCCATGTGCGCGAAAATGCGGCGCGGCGCATTGAATCAGGCGTTGCTGGAGCAGGGCTTTCGCAAAGTGGCGCTGGGGCATCACTATGATGACGCCGTGGAGACCTTTTTCATGAGTCTGATCTTTGAGGGACGGCTGAGCTGCTTCCAGCCGGTTACCTATTTGGACCGCTCCGGCGTGACGCAGATCCGTCCCATGCTGTATCTGACAGAAGGAATGGTCGAGCGGTTTGCCCGGCAGAATCAGCTTCCGGTCGTCCGCAATCTCTGCCCCGCGGACAAGCATACCAAACGCGAAGAGATCAAAGCGCTGATCGCTACGCTTTCCGAAACCTATCCGGACCTGAGAAACCGCATATTCGGCGCCATGCAGCGGCTGCCGCTGCCGGAATGGGGTGTGCAGCCGCACCCCCGCGGCAAAAAGGAACGTTCATAGTTTGTTTTCACTTTTTTCAGCATCATTTTAGTTTTCCGAGCTACAATAAAGCCATCAAGACAAAGGAGTGACGTTTATGTACGATCCGTACAATTCTCAAAATAATCAAACATATCCGGAGGGCGCACCGCATGATGCGGCAGGGCAGACCCCGCGGCAGGAACAGGCGGGCTATGATGCATCGCCGGTTTACAGCGCGCAGCCGTCCTACGTCCCCCCTGTTTATCATACGGTTCCTCCGCAGGACCCGCAGCCGCAAAAGCCGAAGAAGAAATCCGGCGCCGGGAAAATCATCGCGCTGGCGCTTTGCTTCTCCCTGTTAGGCGGAATACTGGGTGCAGGTAGCGTTCTGGCTGTCAACGCGCTGTCAGAGCAGACCAAGAACGCCCCCTCGAATGTCTCCACCATTTTGGAAGGAAACCGCCAACCCTCTGTCATCAATGTTTCCAATATCGACACCAGCAAGGAGATGACCGCTGCGGAGGTCTATGCGGCAAATGTCAATTCTACCGTTGGCATCACCACCTCGGTAGTAACCACCAACATTTTCGGCTACAGCACTTCCGCGATCGCCGGTTCAGGCTTCATCCTCAGCGATGATGGTTATATCGTTACCAATTACCACGTGATTGACGGTGCCTCCTCCGTGAAAGTCACCACCTACGACGGTACCGCCTATGATGCCACTTTGGTCGGCGGCGACGAAAGCAACGACATTGCCGTGCTGAAAATCGAGGCGGAGAATCTGACGCCGGTCATCCTCGGCGACTCCGACAACCTGAATGTGGGCGACAGCGTGATTGCCATCGGTAATCCGTTGGGTGAACTGACCTTCTCACTGACATCCGGTGTCGTCAGTGCGCTGGACCGTAAAGTCACGCTCTCCAGCAATGTGACCATGGAACTGATTCAGACAGACTGCGCTATCAACTCCGGCAACTCCGGCGGCGCGCTGTTCAATCTCTACGGAGAGGTCATTGGTATCACCAACGCCAAATACTCCAGCAGCGGTCTCGGTTCTGCCTCCATTGATAACATCTGCTTTGCCATCCCCATCAGTGATGTAAGAGAGATCATTGAAAGCATCATCGAAAAGGGATATGTCTCCAAGCCCTACGTCGGTCTGACTGTCACCAGTGTGAGCGAGGAATATCAGGCCTACGGACTGCCGCAGGGTGCGGCGGTAAAGAGCGTCGTGGCGGGCAGCCCCGCAGAGAACGCAGGGCTTAAAGCGAATGACATCATTACCGCAGTCAACGGCGAAACGATCACCTCCCATAGCGCACTGGTGGAGCTTGTCTCCAAGACGGAAATCGGCACGGAGTTAAAACTGACGGTCTACCGTCAGGGAAGTATTATGGAACTGACGCTCACCGTGGGGGAGCAGAAGCAGCCCGCCATCATGGAGGAAAACAGCGTGCAGGAGGAACAGCAATCCTCACAAAACACCAATCCGTTTCCGTGGGGCTATATTTACGGACGCTAAAAAAATGGGGGCGCGTTGAAAAACGCGCCCTTTTTTCAACACAGAACGATACGCCCATCTTGCACCGCAGCGCAAACCTTTTTGGGCGGTGTATCCGCTGCCAGCAGTGCCGCTGCCAGCGGGTTTTCCACTTCTGACTGGATCAGGCGGCGCACCTCCCGTGCACCGCTTTGCTTTCCCGCGCTGCGGCGAGCAATGCTGCAGGCTACCTCAGGTGCAAATTGCAACGCCACACGCAGCCGCTCCGCTCGCTTTTGCAGCGCCTGCAGCTGGTGATCCGCAATGCGCGTCAGTTCCGGCTCCCGCAGGGGAGAAAAGGCAGCGATGCAATCAATACGACCCAGAAATTCAGGCGGAAAATGCTCCCGCAGGCTTTTCTGCATCGGCTCTTCGTCGTTCCGCTCTCCAAAACCCAAGCTGCCTCTTCCGGCGTTTTCTCCACCCAGATTGGAGGTCATGACAATCATTGTGTTTTTAAAATCAATATGCCGCCCCATGGAATCCGTCAGGATACCGTCCTCCATGATTTGAAGCAGTAGCCCACACACATCCCGATGCGCCTTTTCCAGTTCATCCAACAGCACAAGGCTGTACGGACGGCGGCGCACCCGCTCGGACAGTTCTCCTCCCTCATCGTATCCCACATAGCCCGGAGGCGCGCCAATCAGGCGGGAGACCGCATGCTTTTCCATATATTCCGACATATCAATGCGCACCATTGCGCTTTCACTGCCGTAAACTGCCTCCGCCAGCGCCTTGCACAGCTCGGTTTTGCCCACTCCGGTCGGTCCGGTGAAAAGCATTGCCGCAACAGGACGCTTCTGCTCTGCCAGACCGGACCTGCCCCGCCGAACCGCCTCGGCTACGGCGCGGATCGCCGCCTCCTGTCCGATGACCCGCTGACCCAGAATCTGCTCCAGACTGCAAAGCCGCTGCTTTTCTGACAGGGACACCATGCCGATGGGGATGCCTGTCCGGCTGGAAACCGCGGCGGCGATGTCCTGCGCGCCGACGCAGGCGTGCGGCCGCCTGCGGAGCTTTTGCAGACGATCCCGCAGCGTCGCCGCCTGCTCATATTGCCCGCTGCGCACCGCCTCCTGCAGCGCGCGCTCCGTTTCGCTGTCACCGCCGCAGGTCTGTGCCATTTTCGCGTGTGCCGCTCCTTCGTCCAGCAGGTCTACAGCCTTGTCCGGTAAGAATTTATCCGTTAGATAGCGGCAGGAAAGCTCGATGGATGCCCGTACCGCCTCCTCGGTGATACAAATATGGTGATGTGCCTCAAGTCCGGGGCGCAGACCGTTCAGGATCTTCCATGTTTCCTCCTTCGTCGGTTCCCGCACCTGAACCGTTCGGAAACGCCGTTCCAGCGCGGCGTCTTTTTCAATGTATTTTCGGTACTCTGTCAGCGTCGTCGCACCGATGATCTGGATTTCTCCCCTGCCCAGCGCCGGTTTGAGCAGGTTTGCCGCATCAATGGCGCCCTCCGCCGCACCCGCGCCTACCAGCGTGTGCATCTCATCAATGAACAGGATCACATTCTGCACCCGGCGGATCTCCGCCAGAATGTCCCGCACACGCTCTTCGAATTCACCCCGATATTTTGTCCCGGCGATCACGCTCGCCATATCCAGCGCAAACAGTCGTTTCCCCCGCAGCTGTTCCGGCACGCGTCCCGCCGCAAGATACTGCGCCACGCCCTCTGCGATGGCAGTCTTTCCCACGCCCGGCTCGCCGATCAGCGCCGGGTTGTTTTTATGCTTTCTTGAGAGGATCTGGAGCACCGTTTCAATCTCCTGCTGCCTGCCCACGGTCACGTTGCCCTGTGCCGCCTGTTCAACCATGTCGGTCCCGAATTGATCCAGCAGTCGTGTGTTCTGCATTGTCTGCTCCCTTCCGGCGTTCATCGCCTCATATAGATTGGAAAAAAGATGATCGGCGCTTAAGCCGCATTGCTGCAATAGTCTTGTTGCGCCGCAGGTATCGTCTCGCAGGATCGCCAGCAGCAGGTGTTCCGGCTGCACACTGCGCGTGTCCGCCTCCGCAGCAGCTCCGCTGACCGCCCGTTTTGCATGGACGGAAAGTCCCTGATACAGACGGCAGCCCTGCCGTCCGCGTCCGCGCCATGCAACGACCCGCTCAGCAAATTCTTCGGTGCACAGTCCTTCCCAGCATAACAGGCGGCAGGCAGTCGTTCCGGGCATCTGTAAAATCGCCAGCAGCAGATGCTCCGTGCCGACGTCACTGTGTCCCAGGGCCGCTGCCGCTGCCCACGCCATGCGAAGCATCCGCTTGCTGTCCGCGCAGAAGTCCTTTTTGCCCAAATTCCGCCGCCTCCGTTACCTCCAACATTTTTGACGCTTCGCGACGCTTCTATACCCTGAAAAAAACTGAATCTCCTGCTTTTAGTATTTGCTTTTTTAAAAAAACATGATAGAATGATTACAACATAAATAATAGGAGGATTACATCATGGCATATTTTATCACCGATGCCTGTGCAAAGTGCGGCACCTGTGCCGATAGCTGCCCGCTCGGTATCATCACCGAGGGCGACGACAAGTTCGTCATCGACGCTGATCAGTGTGTTGAGTGCGGTACCTGCGCATCTGTCTGCCCGCTTGAAGCAATCGAGCAGCAATAAACCACCTAAAAACGGAAACAGCCGGTCTGCGCAAACGCTGTGCAGACCGGTTGTTTATCCCGGCGGAGTTTGATATGGAAGAGTGTAACGGCATACAAATAGAGTCGGGCGGTTTTCCCCTCGGCACGGACTCCATGCTGCTGGCACAGTTTCTCACGCTGCCCCCAAAGGCAAAGGTCGCCGATCTTGGCGCCGGAAGCGGCACGCTGGGGCTCTTGCTGTGCGGAAGAAGCGCGGATTGCAGCGTCACCGGCATCGAACTGTGCGATGGCGCATGGCAGGTCGCGCAGGAAAACATTCAACGCAACGGGCTGCAGGCGCGGCTCTCCGTTTTGCATGGCGACGTGCGGGAAATCCGCTCGCTGCTTCCCGCAGGCAGCATGGACTGCGTCATCTCAAACCCGCCCTATTTCCCCGTTGGCAGCGGCAAGGTCAGCGTGGAATATGCAGCGGCGCGAACAGAACTTTGCCTGCCGCTGGAGCGCCTGTGCGATGCGGCGGCCTGGTTGCTGCCCAGCGGCGGAAGATTCGCGGTGGTGCATCGCCCGGAGCGGCTGTGCGACCTGATCTGGCAGATGCGCCGGAGCGGGATCGAGCCGAAGCGGATCCGCTTTGTGCGGCATACCGCCGCATCCGCAGTATGCCTGGTCCTGCTCGAAGGCAGACGCGGCGGAAAACCCGGACTGCAATATGAGCCGGATTTCATTGAGTTTTATCCCGACGGCACGGAAACAGAAGACTACCGCGCCGTATATCATCGAAGCGGAGGCGGCCTATGAGCGGTATGCTTTATCTCGTCCCAACCCCGATCGGCAATCTTTCCGACATCTCCGAACGCTGCCGGGAGGTGCTGGCCGCGGCGGATTTTATTGCCGCAGAGGACACCCGTGTGTCCCTTCGGCTGCTGAATTTTCTGGAGCTGAAAAAGCCACTGGTCAGCTATTATGAGCACAACAAGACCGTCAGCGGTCCTAAAATCGTCGAGCGCATCCTCGGCGGAGAAACCTGCGCGTTAGTCTCGGACGCAGGCTCTCCCGCCATCTCCGACCCCGGAGAAGATCTGGTCCGACTCTGCGCGGAAGCCGGGATCACCGTCAGCGCCATTCCCGGTCCCTGCGCTGCCATCACCGCTTTGAGTATTTCAGGGCTGCCCACCGGTCGATTTACCTTTGAGGGCTTCCTCTCCACCGCGAAAAAAAACCGCGGCGCCCATCTGGATGCGCTGCGGCAGGAAATGCGTACCATGATTTTCTACGAAGCGCCCCACAAGCTGACCGCGACACTGTCGGATATGGCGGCTGTATTCGGAAGCACACGTCGTATCTCTCTTTGCCGGGAGCTGACCAAGCTGCATGAGGAGGTGCTTCGCATGACCTTGGGGGAAGCGATCACCTATTATGAAACGCAAACGCCCAGAGGTGAATATGTACTGATTGTTGAAGGCGCCCCGGCGCCGGCGGAGGAATGCCCGACGCAGGAAGATGCGCTGCGGCGGATCGCAGCGCTGATGGCGGAGGGCTGCAGCCGCAAGGACGCGGTCAAGCAGGTGTCCGCGGAAACAGGGCTGCCGAAAAATGCGCTCTATGAAGCATCGATCGGCTGAAGGAAACCGACGCGAACCACGGTTGGCAAAGTCCGTTTTATGCAAACACAGTAAATCTTTTATCTGTGTCTAAGGTGAATGAAGAAGCAGACACACGGTAATTTCCGTGTGTCTGCCTTTTTATGGCGCATTTTGCAATGCGCTCCTCACTTCAGCTTGTCGAAAAAGTCTTTTCGGCGAGCTGCCACGCCGTTTTCTGAACCGAAACACTCAGAAAACGACCTTGATTGGACGGTTTTCTTTCACGCGATCTTCCCTCCGAAAGCCTTCACCGGAAGGGCTTTGGACGCTCTGGCTTATTACGTGTTTTTTACGAAATTCCAGCTGTCGCGGCACATGTCCTCTACGGACTTTTCCGCCGTCCAGTCCAGCAGCGTTTTTGACTTTTCCACATCCGCCCAACAGCGTGCCAAATCGCCGTCCCGCCGTCCGCCGATCACATACGGCACCTTTTTTCCGTTGACCCGTTCAAACGTGTGCACCAGCTCCAAAACACTCACACCATGTCCGGTGCCGAGGTTCACCGCCTCCGCGCCCGTATGCCCCATCGCATACTCCAGCGCTTTCAAATGTCCCTTCGCCAGATCCACCACATGCAAATAATCCCGCACGCCCGTGCCGTCCGGCGTGGGATAGTCATTGCCGAACACCGTCAGGTGATCCAGGCGCCCGGCAGCCACCCGTGCGATATATGGCATCAGATTGTTGGGGATGCCGTTGGGATCGTCTCCCAAAAGTCCCGATTCGTGCGCACCGATGGGATTGAAATAGCGCAGCAGAACCGCGCAGAAGTCCGGATTTGCCGTCACATAATCCCGCAGAATCTGTTCGATCATGACCTTGGTCCAGCCGTATGGATTGGTCGCCACATGCGCCGGCATAGACTCCGCATAAGGCACGGGATTTTCCGGTCCGTAGACCGTGGCGGAGGAGGAAAACACCAGCTTTTTGCAGCCGAATTCCTCCATGACCTCCAGCAGTGTCATGGTGCCGTCCAAATTATTTCTGTAGTATGCCAGCGGAATGCGGCAGCTTTCTCCAACCGCCTTAAAACCGGCGAAGTGGATGACCGCGTCGATGGCATTCTCCCGGAACACCTGGCGGACCGCTTCCTTTTTCTTCAGATCATACGGATAGAACGCGGGTCGAATGCCCGTGATTTTTTCGATCCTGTCGATCACCTCCGGCTTTGCATTGGACATGTCATCCAGCACCACCGTCTCATAGCCCGCCTGCAGCAGCTCCACACAGGTATGACTGCCGATATACCCGGCACCGCCGGTGATTAAAATCTTCATATGTTCCCTCCTTGCATCAGCGTCGGTAATTGACGTATTCCGTAAATCGCAAAAACGCCTGTCTGCCCGTTTCCGTTCTGCGGTAGACAGCGGCATCCTCCAACACCTGCTCAAATACGGCGCGATTAGGATAATAAGCTTTAAAGCTCTGGTACAGTATACCATACTTTCCTTCGTATGTCCATCTCTGATCCCGGGCAATCCGATCCCGTCGGATATAGTTTGTGTCCTGTGAAAAGCGATAAAACCAATCTGTTGCCCGCTGCGGCTGCTGCGCATAGAGGCGGCGGAACATATCCCGAACCTCGTGCGGCGGCGGGGTCAGCACGCCCATCAGCCTTGTATCAAACAGCTCCCGGTCGGTCAACGTGTCCTCTACGATTCCCCGCCGTACCGCGTCCTGTGTCAGCGCGGACAGAATTTCATGCAGTGGCAGCGCCAACGGCTCCACCCTCTCCGCCGATTCCAGTTGTAAAACCTCCAGCAAACGGTTGACCGCCCAAATGCGGTCCTCCTGCCGGATCAGCCCCGCACGGAGGGCATATTCCGTCAACGACCAGATCATCTCATTCATCGGCAGTCCTCCAGCAGCGCCGCACCCCGTCTGCTTATGGTTAAAACACGGCACGCGCCCTCTCCCAGTACGCTGTCGATCCCATCTCTGAATTCCTCCAGCAGCGCATTGGGCACAAACGCCTGAACCGTCCCGGCAAAGCCTCCGCCATGGATGCGGAACGCGCCTCTTCCCCGCAGTAAATGCTCTGTCAGCGCCAATGCAAAGGCAAGCTCCTGCCGTTGTGTTCTTCCGCCGGGAATGACGTTTTGCAGATACATCCAGGAAGAGCGTCCGGAAACGGAAACCTCTTGCAGAAAGTCCGCAAAACGGTTCTCACGCAATGCGGCGACCTGCCGTGCGACCCGCTTGTTCTCCTCAAAAACATGCATGGCCCGCATAACGGCGCGGTCTCCGGCGCACGCACGCACCTCGGGCAGCCGCGCATAAAACTCCGTCTCCGATACCTGCCGCAGATAGGACTTGCCGAAGCAGCGGCAGACCTGCTGCAACTCATCAGGAACGGCGGCGTATTCGCTTGTCAGGTCCGCATGGTCCGAACCGGAGTCGATGATGCACAGGGCATAGCCGCAAGCAGAAAAATCAAACGGAATCCGTTCGACCGCAGGCTGCTCCGGAACGGCAAAATCGATGCTGACGATACCGCCCACAGCGGACGCGGTCTGATCCATTAACCCGCAGGGCTTGCCAAAGTAGACATTTTCCGCATACTGCCCGATCTGCGCCAGCTCTACGGCGCTTTTCTTCCCGCCGCACAAAAGGTGGTTGCAAACGCAGGCTATCAGCACCTCAAACGCCGCCGAGGAGGACAGACCGCTGCCGGGCAGCACACGGGAGGTCACATAGGCATCAAAGCCCTGCATCCGGCAGCCCAGTTCGGCAAAGCGGGCCGCCACACCGCGGACCAGGGCCGCGGTGGTTCCGATCTCCGTCGGGACAGCCTCCAGCGAGGAAAGGCTGATTTCGCACTTTGGATATCCTTCCGAGCACACACGAATCAGCGGCAGACCGTTGCGCGCCGCCGCTGCAGTGATGTCCAAACTCACCGCGCCTGCCAGCACGCATCCGTGCTGATGATCGGTGTGGTTTCCGCCCAACTCTGTCCGTCCGGGCGCGGAAATCACGCATTGCGCCGGTCTTCCGAAGGCACAGAAAAAAGCCTGCTTTAACGCTTCGTACATGATATTGACCGCCCTTCTCCGAAAACGGTTCTTTTCGCTTTCCATTTTAAAGGATTCCGCAGGGAGATGCAATGGATATTTCGTGCAATTCTATGGAAAATTGTTGCTGTATGTGCTATAATCCTACCGAATAAAGGATGAAAGATCCTATGGAGGCTGCTGTGAAACGACTGCTCACTTATTTATCCGCATATAAAAAAGAATCCGTGCTGGCGCCGCTGTTCAAGCTTCTGGAAGCACTGCTGGATCTGCTGGTGCCGATGGTAGTCGCGCAAATCATTGACGTGGGCATCAAAACGAGTAACACAGGCATACTGGTGCGGTATGTGCTGGTTCTGGTGCTGCTGGCAGCCGTTGGGCTGTTCAGTTCTGTGCTGGCGCAGTACTTTGCCGCAAAGGCTGCCGTCGGCTTTGCAAAAAATCTCCGCGGCGCGCTGTACCGCAAAATCAACACCTTTACCTACACCGATATCGACGCAATGGGCGCTCCCACCATGATGACCCGCATGACAAGCGACATCAACCAGCTTCAAAACGGCGTCAATATGGTACTGCGGCTGTTTTTGCGTTCCCCTTTCATTGTCTTCGGCGCAATGATCATGGCATTCACGATCGATGCAAAGGCTGCGCTTGTGTTTGTCGCCGCCATTCCGGTACTGACCGCCGTGGTTTTTGCCATTATCCTGATTACGATCCCCAAATATCGGCAGGTACAGGGCTCTCTGGACGGCGTGCTGGGCGCAACACGGGAAAACCTCAGCGGCAGCCGCGTAATCCGTGCCTTCGGCATTGAAAACAGCGAGATTCGCCGGTTCGATGAAAAAAATGAGGTACTGACAAGAATTCAGCTCTTCGCAGGGCGGATCTCCGCCCTGCTCAATCCCGTCACCTACGTCATCATCAACGCCGCCGTCATTGCACTGATCTACGTCGGCGCGCTGCGCGTGGAAAGCGGCATTCTGACACAGGGCGCCGTCATCGCGCTGTATAATTATATGTCGCAAATTCTGGTGGAGCTGATCAAGCTTGCCAACCTCATTATCACCATGACGAAAGCGGCCGCCAGCGCCAACCGGGTAGCAGCTACACTGGAGCTTGTGCCCTCCGCAGTGCGCGTGGAAGCCTCCCGCATCGAAACCGATGCAAAGGTGATTTTTGATGATGTCGGTTTAACCTATCAGGGCGCGGGCGGGCAGTCGCTGCAAGGCATCCGCCTGACTGTGCCGCCCGGGCAGACCGTCGGTGTCATCGGCGGTACGGGCGCGGGAAAAAGCTCTCTGGTGCAGCTCATCCCCGGGCTTTATCCCGCAACGCAGGGTACGGTGCTGGTCGACGGGTTGGATGTCCGCGCCTATGATCCCGCAGTGCTGCGGAACAAAGTTGGCATTGTGCCGCAAAAGGCGGTGCTGTTCCGCGGGACTGTGCGTTCCAATCTGCAATGGGGCAACAGCAATGCCGACGACGCGGCAATGCTGGAGGCACTGCGGGCTGCGCAGGCATATGATTTCGTCATGGAAAAAGGCGGTCTGGATGCACCGGTTGCGGAGGGAGGTAAGAACTTCTCCGGCGGACAGCGGCAGCGGCTGACCATCGCACGCGCACTGGTGCGGCAGCCGGAGATTTTGATTCTCGATGACAGCGCCTCCGCTCTGGACTACGCAACGGATGCCGCGCTGCGAAAGGCGCTGCGGGCGCTTCCCTTCCATCCGACGACCTTCATTGTATCTCAGCGCACCTCTTCTCTGCGTGACGCGGACCAGATTCTTGTTCTGGACAATGGCGCACAGGTGGGACTCGGAACCCACGAGGCGCTGCTCGCCTCCTGCGAGATCTACCGTGAGATTTATGATTCCCAATACAAAAAGGAGGCGACCTGAAATGCAGACGTTGAAAAAGGTCCTTCTCTATGTCAGGCGGTATTGGGCGCTTCTGATTCTTTCTTTGTTGCTGGCTGCCGCTACGGTTGGGCTATCGCTCTATGTCCCCATTTTGGTCGGTGACGCCATCGACTGCATCGCCGGGGCAGGCGCCGTCGATTTTCCTTCCATCGTGTCGATTCTTCTGCGAATTGCCGTTCTGGTAGGCATAACCGCAGTATTCCAGTGGCTTGCCGGCGTCTGCAACAACCGCATTACCTATCGCGTAGTGCGGGACATTCGGGCGGATGCCTTTCGAAAACTGCAAATTCTGCCGCTTTCGTATCTGGATTCCCACCCACACGGCGACACCGTCAGCCGGCTGATTTCTGATGTTGATCAGTTTGCCGACGGGCTGCTGATGGGCTTTACTCAGCTCTTTTCCGGAATCCTGACCGTTCTTGCCACGATCGGCTTTATGCTTTCGATCGATGTCTGGATCACACTGGTGGTTGTGCTGGTGACACCGCTGTCCCTGTGCGTTGCCCGCTTCATCGCCCGGCGCACCGGTACGTTCTTCCGACGCCAGTCCGAACTGCGGGGCGAGCAGACCGGCTTCGTCAGCGAAATGTTGCAAAACCAGAAAGTCGTAAAGGCGTTTTCCCATGAACGGGAGAACGAGGCAGCATTTGATGAAATCAATGCGCGGCTGGAAAAGACCTCCCTGCGGGCGGTCTTCTACTCCTCTCTGGTCAACCCGTGCACCCGTTTCCTCAACAGCCTGGTCTATGCATTGGTGGCGCTTGCCGGCGGTCTGGCGTGCATTTATTCCGGTCTGAGCATCGGCGGTCTTTCCTGCTTCCTCGCCTACGCGAATCAGTATACCAAGCCCTTCAATGAAATCAGCGGCGTGGTCACAGAGCTGCAAAACGCGCTTGCCTGTGCCTCACGCATCTTTGAGCTGATGGAAGCGGAGGCCCAGTCGCCCGACGCGCCCGATGCCGCGTATATTGCGGAATGCCGCGGTAATGTGGCATTTGAAAACGTCTGTTTCTCCTATCGTCCCGAACGCCCGCTGATCACCGATCTGAATCTGACGGTCCAACCGGGACAGCATATTGCGATTGTCGGACCGACCGGCTGCGGCAAAACCACACTCATCAACCTGTTAATGCGGTTTTACGATGTCGATTCCGGGCGGATCCTTGTCGACGGGCTGCCGGTAAACGGCATCGCCCGGAAAAACCTGCGGGCGCAATACGGCATGGTGCTGCAGGACACCTGGCTTCGCACCGGTACGGTACGGGAGAATATTGCGTTGGGTAAGTCCGACGCGACAGAAGAAGAAGTCATTGCCGCAGCAAAGGCAGCGCATTGCCACAGCTTTATCCAACGGTTGCCGCAGGGCTATGATACCGTCATCAGCGAGGAGAGCACCCTGTCACAGGGGCAGCGCCAGCTTTTGTGCATTGCCCGGATTATGCTGTCCCTGCCGCCGATGCTGATTCTGGACGAGGCGACCAGCTCCATCGATACCCGTACGGAGCTTCTGATTCAGCGGGCCTTTGCCCGGCTAACGCAGGGCCGCACCAGCTTTATCGTCGCCCACCGGCTCTCCACCATTCAGGAAGCCGATCAAATTCTGGTCATGCGGGACGGAAGTATCGTCGAACAGGGCAGCCATCAAGTACTGCTGGCAAAAAACGGCTTTTACGCCGGACTGTACAACAGTCAATTCGAAGCATAGCGTTCGTCCTAACGCCCAACGAAACAATAAAGCTCGTGATTGGATGGACATTCCCGGCTGCTCTTTTCAGCAGCGCTTGAAAAGCCGTCTCAAGCACAGCTTTCTCTCTTTCAGCGCAAGGAATGCGCATTTTCGCTTTTCCAGCAAGGTCAAAATGACAGCAAAGGACTTTTTCTGCAGACAAAACCGCGTGTCGATGGGATTCGACACGCGGTTTTTGATATTTTATCAGTAGAAAGCAGGTTACTTCTTGGACTTCGTCGCAATCTCGTACAAGCACTTCGCCATAAAGTCCTCCACGGACATAACGCCCTCGTCACCGCCGGCGCGGGTACGCACGGCAACGCTGCCGCTTTCGGCTTCCTTGTCGCCGACAACCAGCATATACGGGATTTTCTGCATCTGTGCCTCACGGATCTTGTAGCCGAGCTTTTCACTGCGGTAGTCGCCTTCGACGCGAATGCCGGCAGCGCTCAGCTTTTCAACCACCTGCTCCGCAAATCCATGCGTGCGGTCCGTAATCGGCAATACCTTGACCTGCGTGGGCATCATCCACAGGGGCAGCGCGCCGGCGTACTTCTCAATCAGGTAGGCCAGCGTCCGCTCGTAGCAGCCAAGGGAGGTGCGGTGGATGATATAGGGCCGCTTCTTCTGGCCGTCCACGTCGGTGTACTCCATGCCGAACCGCTCAGCCAGCAGCATATCAA
>CAMGMW010000011.1 GCA_946059285.1 uncultured Clostridia bacterium | reverse complement strand
ATCTTGCGAAAAATATCCTGAAAATATGAGCAAAAAAACCAAATATATCCAAGGATCGTTCGATCATAAATGTTGGGATAGGGCGCCGTGCCCTATCCCAACATTTATGATCGCCATAGGAGCTGCAAAGCCGCAATCCCCGAAAGCGCATTTTACCGTTCTTCCTCCCGACCGGAAGCATCTGCCGCGTGCGTTTCATGCCGGACACTGAAAACGTGCACTTTTGATCGGCACCGGTATAGGACAGATTTTGGAGGATGCTGGAACAGCATCCTCCAAATTGGCATCACCCCAGGCGGCATCCCGCTGGGGGAAGAATCAATTCTGAACCGGCGGTTCACATCAAGCGTCTACTTCAGAACCGACACCGCGGCGGCGATGGTTTTTTCGTAGGCCTCCATCCCGTATTTATCCACCTCGGCTTTGTTCTTCTCGCCGTGGGTGAGACATCCGGCACCTCCGATACATCCGCCGACACATGCCATGCCTTCGATAAAGTTGGCGTCCAACAGATTCTTGCTCTTTTTGAGAAGCGCGATTTTACACGCCTCAATGCCGTCACAGGAGCACGGTTTCAAAATAAAGTCGGTCAGACCCTGTTCCTTCAGTCCTTCCGCAACCGCGTCCGCAAGTCCGCCGCAGCGGGCAAAGATTCTGCCGAAGTATGAGGCATTGTCAAGCACGCCGTCTTCCATCGTAGAAATGTCCAATTCCCGGCTGTCAAAGAACGCCTGCAGTTCCTCAAAGGTCATCACCGCATCCACATACGGCTTGACGTTCTGCTTCTGTACCTCCATCTTCTTGGCGGTGCAGGGACCGATAAAGACCACCTTCGCGTCCGGAGTCGTTTCCTTGATGTATTTGGCGATGGTCGCCATGGGGGAGAGATTGCCGGAGACAAACTGAGTCATATCCGGGAAGTTCTTCTCGATGTAGCTGACGAACGCCGGGCAGCAGGAGCTTGTCAAAAAGCCCTTTTCGGCAAGCTCTTTGGATTCCGCCTGCGCCACCATGTCGGCACCGAGCGCCGCTTCAACAACCGTGTGGAAGCCGAGCGCTTTGATTCCCGTGACAACCTGTCCGAGTCTGGCATAAGTAAACTGGCTGGAAATGGAAGGCGCGACAACCGCATACATCTTGTATTTCTGATTGTTTTCGCTCTTTTTGATCAAGTCGATGACATTCAGAATATAGGATTTGTCCGAAATGGCACCGAAGGGACATTGATATACACAGGCGCCGCAGGCAATGCATTTGTGATCGTCGATGCACGCCGCATTGTCCTCGTTCATTGAGATCGCCCTAACCTTACAAGCGTTCTGGCAGGGACGTTTGCGGGCAACAATGGCGGTATACGGGCATACCTTGGCGCAGGCGCCGCATTCTTTACATTTGGATTTATCGATGTGCGCCACATGGTTTTCGTCAAAGGTGATCGCGCCGAATCTGCAGACATCCTCGCAGCGGTGGGCAAGGCAACCGCGGCAGACATTGGTCACCTGATATCCGCCCACGGGACACTCGTCGCAGGCAATGTCGATAACCTCGATGACATTTGGATTCGTCTTGTCTCCGCCCATGGCAATCTTCACCCGTTCGGTGAGAATTGCACGTTCCTTATAGACACAGCAGCGCATGGTCGGTGTTTTGCCGGGAATGATTGTCTTCGGAATGTCAATGGCAGCTTCAGGCAGGTTGCCCGCCCATGCTTCTCTTGCAACTTCTCTGAGGACTTTATATTTTAAATGCTGCACCTTTGTATCAAATTTTCTCACACAGATACCTCCTCATACTATCCCGCAATGGAAAGCAGGCACGTTTCATTGCGGTGACATTGCCTGGCGGCGATGCCGTCTGATCATGATCTCCAAAGGGAACGCAGCCATTTGAAAGGGTCTGCTTTTCATTGGATATCCGCATCAGAAGTAGCTGACCTTGATCCGTTTGCCCATTTTTTTCAGGCAGACGGACAGTTCCTCTACCAGATTCATTTTTATGCTGAAATTGATTGGCAGATCCGGGTTCTGATGTGCCGGGTTAATGGCTCTGCCGACATAGAAATTGATGTCGGTGGCCTCCTCAAAAAGCAGGCGGCAAATCATGGAAGCGCCGTCGCGCTTAAAGCCCCACTCTTCAAATCTCTCATTGCGGTTCAGATAATCCTTCGCATATTCGAGCACCTTATTGACAGTGATCACGCCTTCCGTCACGAGGTCTACCCCCTCGATCTGCGCAGTCGGCGGGACATCGCTTCGCTCAAACCGCAGACTTGTCCTGATCGGCTTACCGAGATATTTTGCGGCAATGGAGGAGGTTGTCCCGCCGCAAATGATATGCTTCCCTTCCTTGGAGAAAAAGAGGGACATCATTCGGTCGCAGTCGTCACGATTACGCGGCGGTCCGAAAAGAATGTTCATGGGATTCCGTTTCCGGAGCTTTACAACGCAGGCGGTGGCGTCATCCCCGGGATGGTTTCCATAGAGTTTGTTGCATTCATCAATGAGCATGGTGGCAAGCGTTTTCGCCGTGTACCCGCCGTTGGAGATCACTGTCATAAAGTCTATGATATCTTCGCGCTTCCAGCCGAAATTATAGGCGGTTCCGATCCCCGCGTGGGGGCATCCGTCACTCATGGCAATCAGAATATCATTTTCACACAGGCGTATTTGTGAACGGAAAATCTTTTTTCCGCCGATGTTCATTTCGGTTCGGGGGTACTCATAATTCTGAAAATTCCGGAGCAGAATGATCTGCGGATTGTCATACTGGATCAGCTCCGCGCTTCCGTTATCAATCAGATGAATGATGGTAAATGTGGAATATGCCACGCCGCGCGCCGAACAGACCGGAAGCGTGGCGGCAATCGTCTCCACGCAGTCTTCAAGAGAAAGCCCCTGCGCCATCATCGTAGAGATAATCTTGGATGTCAAGGTGGAAAGAATGCTTGCCTTCACACCGCTTCCCAGCCCGTCGGCGAGAACAATGACCGTGGAGTTTTCGCCCTGTTCCACCACATCCACATGGTCACCGCACAGTTGTTCGCCAAAGTGGTTGATGCTTTTGTAGCCGATTTCAGCACACAGATCATTCATCGCGAATCGACTCCTTCAGCTTTGTCAGCGCGATTTTGGTTTCCGCCGCGGTTTCACCGAGCAGCGAAGCGATCTCCTGCACAATACGCATTTGCTTATCGACTACCCTGTCGGCGATCTCAACCGTCTGCATGCTGATGCTTTCCTTCTTTTCGCGCTCTTTTTCCTCATCGGTCACATCACGCATGATGCAAATCAGCAGATGATATTCCCGGTCATAGACCACCGTCTGTTCCACATATTTCTGGTATTCCGCAAGGTAAACCCGCTGGTCATGCACGCCGCGCCTGGTTTCCAGCACATTCTGGAATACCTTAGGATCGAGGATGCGGATCACCTGATCTCCGAGCACGTCGGATGCTGCGCGGATATTCATGATTCTGCGCGCCGCCGCGTTGATCTGCTGAACCTCCAGCTTCTCGTTCAGGACCACCAAGCCGTTTGGAGTATTGTTGACAATGCTGTCCGAGAAACTCTCTGCCTTATCCTTCAGGAACGGCAGGCACATGGAGATCTCCGCCTTGCCCTGATAGATGGCAACCGCCTTTTCCCGGCAGGTGTTGTACCCACACGAGCCGCAGTTCAGCTCGTCCTCCGGTCTGGTCTTTCCCATCTGATTGAGAATTTCGCGAATTTCGGCATCGGACGGAGTTTTCAGCTCGTGTTCGATCGGCTCCATTGTCTTTCGGATCTCGGTCGGATCGGGCTGCTCCACGGGAAAGTCCCGGCTTCCGGCATAGCCGGCGACAGCAAGATAATCCTTGACCGGAGAACGGTGGTACTTTTCCATCACCGGACCGCCGGCGCAGCTTCCGACACAGGCCGACATCTCGATAAAGCAATGATGGATTTTACCGCTTTCGATATCTTTGAGGGCGGCAATACAGTTTTCAACGCCGTCAATCGCAAGATAGCGGTATCCGGGTGCATTCTGCGCCATTGTTTTGAGAATGCCGCCCGTAGTCGGGAAAAAGCGCGCCTTACTGTCTTCCCTGTGGTCCGATTCCGCGCATAGTTCAATATGTTCTTTGCCGAACCATTCGGTCAGCTCTTCGAATGTAAGTACCGCATCCACGATGCCCTCATAATACTCCGCCTCGTCCTTTTTGGAAACGCATGGACCGATGAACACCGTTTTTGCCCCCGGATGCATCTTTTTAATCATGGCGCAATGCGCCTGCATGGGCGAGAGCACGTCTGCCAGATACGGCAGCTCCGCCGGGAAATACTTCTGAATCAGCAGATTGATGGAATGGCAGCAGGAGGAGATCAGAATATCCCGTCCCTCTTCGGCAAGCAGTCGATCGTATTCCCGTTTGACAATCGTTGCGCCGACCGCGGTTTCCTCCACATCGGCAAAGCCGAGTTTTTTGATGGCCTCCCGCATGGATTCAATGCCCACGCCGTCATAATTGGCGATGAAAGACGGCGCAAGGCTGACATATACGGGTGCGCCGGACTGGAGCAGCACCTTGACCTTCTCGACCTCGCCTGTGATTTCTTTGGCGTTTTGCGGGCAGACCACAAAACACTGCCCACAAAGAATGCACTCATTGCCGATGATATGTGCCTGATTGCCGGAAAAACGAATGGATTTGACCGGACAGTGACGGATGCACTTATAACAATTCTTGCAATTCGATTTTTTGAGCGTCAGGCAGTTCGCCATTCTCATCAACCCCTTTGTGTATCGTTTTCTACTGCTTTCATCACGATGTCCTTCCAGAAATCACGGAAGTTTTCCTTCGTGACGCCGGCATGAATCTCGTCTCCGACCGTAACCGTAACGCCATTGCGATTGCATTTTCCGGCACAGAAGCTGCCGGAAAGTATGATCTCATCTTCCAGATGATTCTCTTTGATCGCATTTTCCAGAAGCGCCACGATCTCAGGCGCCCCTTTCAGATGGCAGGAGCTGCCAACACAAATCTCAATAAAGACCATATCTATACCTTCGCAAGCACTGCTTCTTCAAAGAATTCCTTTACCGTTTCGGGGGATACCGAATAAAACTCGTCATCCACCGTCACGCAGACGCCCTGCTGGCATGCTCCCATGCAGAAGGTTCCGCCGAGTTCAACCTGATCCTTCAGACTGTTTTCCGCAATCAGATGCTGCAGTTGTTCCACAACCTGACGCGAGCCTTTGATATGGCAGGAGCTGCCGATACATACTGTGATTTTCATTCTCAGGTCCTCCGGTTATTCATAGTCCACAACATCAACCCACGAAAGCAGGAACTGGCGTTCTTTTTCGTTTCCCTTTACCGACTGGGAGGCGGCGACAATCGGCATCCATTTCTGCACATACTGCTTTGCGGTATCGCTTAATTTGCAGAAAAGATCAAGATAGGCGTTAGCGCCGTCGATGTCGCCCGCGAGCCAGAAAAGAAGATACGTCCTTGCCACATCCGCGGAGGCGTTGCCCTGTGTGGCGTGCGACCAGTCAAGAATATACGCCTTCCCCTCGTCGGTGATAATAATATTCGACGGGTTGAAATCACCGTGACACAGCTTTTTGTGCTTTGGCATGCCTTCAAGACGCGTATGTAATTCGTATCTCGTTGTGGCATCCAGTGCGGCCTGGCTGATCTTGCGGTTCATTTTATCCTTCAGCTTGTTCAGAAGCGGGCATTCCTTGGAGTGAACCTCCATCTGCAGCCGGACAAGCAGCTCGAGATATTCCTGCTTCTTCTCCGGGTTTTCCTGCATCAGACGGTCCAGCGTTTTCCCTTCGATATACTCAGAAACAATCGCCCATTTTCCATCGATCATGGCGACTTCCTTGATTTTCGGAATGGCAAGACCGGTTTCCTCTACACGCGCCTGATTGAGCGCCTCATTCAGAACATCTGCTTTGGAATAGTCGGCGTCAAAAACCTTGTAGCAGTTTTCGCCGTCGCGATAGACGGTTTTACTGTTTCTTACTGCAATTACTCTGTCAAGTTTCATTTTTTTGCCCTCCTTATTTCGTCGATTGAATCCCGTTCTTTGCTCTGCGGTAAATCTGCTTGAAATCATTGTCGTCAACAGCGGGGGGCATCTGCGAATCATCCGGCATGTCGGCCTCGGTAAAGGTTCTGCCGTAATACGCGTTCAGATACATCTGTTTGATCTCGCTCATCAGTGGGTATCTGGGGTTCGCACCGGTGCACTGATCGTCAAACGCCTGCTCCGTCATCGCGTCAAGCCGTGCGAGGAAGTCCGCTTCATCGGGAACATAATCCTGAATGGTCGGCTTGATGCCGACGCGGGCTTTGAGCGCGTCGATCGCCTTGATCAGGTTGTCAAGCTTTTCCCGGTCATTCCTGCCCCCGAGCCCGAGCACATCGGCAATTTCTGCGTATCTTTCCAGCGTGTGCGGATGGTCATACTGCGGGAATGTGCCCATCTTGGCGGGTGCTTCCGCTGCGTTAAAGCGGAGGACTTCGCTGATCATCAGTGCGTTTGCCACACCGTGCGGCAGATGGTGGAACGCACCGAGCTTATGTGCCATAGAGTGGCAGACACCGAGGAAGGCGTTGGCAAATGCCATGCCTGCCATCGTGGCGGCATTTGCCATCTTTTCACGTGCTACCGGATCGTGAGGACCGTCATCGTAAGCACGGGGCAAATACTCGAAAATCATTTTCAGCGCCTGCTTTGCAAGTCCGTCGGTATAGTCGGTTGCCATCATGGAGGCATATGCCTCGAGCGCGTGAGTGACGGCATCGATACCGGACGCGGCCGTCAGACCGCGGGGAGCGCTCATGTGGAAATCGGTATCAATAATCGCCATCTTTGGCAGCAGCTCATAATCGGCAAGCGGATACTTCACACCCGTTTTTTCATCCGTGATGACGGCAAACGGCGTAACTTCGGAGCCGGTTCCGGCAGAGGTCGGAATGGCGATGAAATATGCCTTCTCCCCCATTTTCGGGAATGTGTAAACGCGCTTGCGGATGTCCATAAAGCGCATCGCCATATCCATAAAGTCCACATCGGGATGCTCATACATTACCCACATAATCTTGCCGGCGTCCATGGCGGAGCCTCCGCCGAGTGCGATGATCACATCGGGCGCGAACGCTTTCATCTGCGCCGCGCCTTCTCTGGCGCAGGCAAGCGTCGGATCCGGCGCCACATTGAAGAACGTCGTGTGCGTGATGCCCATTTCATCCAGCTTATCGGTGATGGGCTTGGTGTAACCGTTCTGATACAGGAAGCTGTCTGTGACGATGAACGCTTTCTTTTTGCCCATTACGGTTTTCAGCTCGTCAAGAGCGATCGGGAGGCAGCCTTGCTTGATGTACACCTTTTCAGGAGCGCGGAACCAAAGCATATTCTCTCTCCTTTCGGCAACCGTTTTTATATTGATCAGGTGCTTAACACCGACATTTTCGGAAACGCTGTTTCCTCCCCACGAACCGCAGCCGAGCGTCAGAGAGGGCGCCAGCTTGAAGTTATACAGGTCACCGATGCCGCCCTGGGAGGAAGGGGTGTTGACCAGAATGCGGCAGGTCTTCATGCGGGCGGCAAATTCGTCGAGCTTTGCCTGCTCCGTCTGCACGTTCAGGTAAATGGAAGAGGTATGACCGTAACCGCCGTCAGCGATCAGATGCTCCGCCTTGCCAAAGGCGTCGTGGATGTCCTTCGCACGGTACATGGCAAGCACGGGAGACAGCTTTTCGTGCGCAAACTCTTCGGAAAGCTCCACGCTTTCCACTTCGCCGATGAGGATCTTGCTTCCCTCCGGCACTTTTATACCGGCAAGGGCAGCAATGGTCGCCGGCTTCTGACCGACGATCTTGGCGTTCAGCGCACCGTTGATGATGATCGTCTTGCGAACCTTTTCGGTTTCTTCAGGGCTCAGGAAATAGCAGCCTCTCGCAGCAAATTCCGCTTTGACCGCTTCATAAACCTGATCGAGAACAATGACGGACTGCTCGGAGGCGCAGATCATACCGTTGTCAAAGGTCTTGGAATGGATGATGGAGTTCACAGCAAGGACAATATCCGCCGTTCCATCAATGATGGCAGGCGTGTTGCCGGCACCGACGCCGAGGGCGGGTTTGCCGGAGGAATACGCTGCCTTCACCATGCCGGGACCTCCGGTGGCAAGAATGATGTCGGCCTCCTTCATCACAAGATTCGTCATGTCCAGAGAAGGAACATCGATCCAGCCGATGATGTCCTTCGGCGCGCCCGCAGCAATCGCTGCATCGAGAACGGTCTTTGCGGCGGCAATGGTGGATTTCTTCGCCCGCGGATGGGGGCTGATAACAATACCGTTGCGGGTTTTGAGCGCAAGCAGCGTCTTGAAAATAGCCGTAGAGGTCGGGTTCGTCGTCGGGATGACAGCGGCGATCACACCGATCGGCTCTGCGATCTTTTTGATGCCGAACGCCTTATCCTCCTCGATCACACCGCAGGTTTTTACATCCTTATATTTATTGTAGATATACTCCGCGGCATAGTGATTTTTGATCACCTTATCTTCCACGATGCCCATGCCGGTTTCTTCCACGGCAAGTTTTGCCAGCGGAATACGTGCCTGATTTGCCGCGATGGCGGCGGCGCGGAAGATCGCGTCTACCTGCTCTTGCGTGAAAGCGGCATAGCATTTCTGCGCGGCTCTTACCTTTGCGAGCCGCGCCTCCAGCTTTTCCACGCTGTCAACGATTTCATATTCTTTCAATTCCATCTTTTTACCTCTTTTCACGATGACTGTTTTGAATTCATTTTACCAGATATGCCAGTGACAGGGCAAGATTCTCCTGATGCACCCGCACATGAGGCGGAACCTTCAACACACACGGAGAAAAGTTCCATAAAGCGGTCAGGTTGCATTTGACCATTCTGTCGCATACCTCCTGCGCCGCGCTTTGGGGAACGGTAATGATCCCAATGCGGATATCCGAGCGGTAGCAGAATGCCGCAAGCTCCTCCAGCGGGTAAATCGGTTTCCCAGAAGCAGAGTGTTCTTCTTTTTCCAGTTTTGCGTCAAACGCCGCCGCAATCTCAATCCCAAAATCGGAAAACCCGTCATAGTCCAGAAGTGCACGTCCAAGCTTTCCGGCGCCGACAATCACCGCCTGCCTCGGCTGATTCTGTCCAAGATACTTTTTGAGTTGATCCGTCAGGTCCTTCGTTACATAGCCGATTCTGGGTCTGCCGTCCGACGAAACTGAGGAAAGATCCTTTCTGACCTGAACCTCGCCAAGTCCCAGTTCTCTTGAAATCGCGGCTGCCGAGATGGTTTTCTGTTCTGCCGGCAGACTTTGCAGATAACGCAGATACATCGGCAGTCTTCCGAGCGTTGCTCTCGTAATACCACGCTCCTGCATTGAGCTACACCTCCTTGCCTAACAGGATCATAGCACCTTCTTTGCGATTTTGGAATGATATATTTTTTATATCGGTAATACCATTATCGATATAACCCATCCCGAAAAGAAAGCGTGCCTGAAAACCATAGGCGCTTCGAAGGGTCAACGACTCTTTTCCACATATTTTCGTTTGGTATTGCAAAGCTCGGTAATGAACTTTTTGTCAAGCGCCGACAGGCAATACTCCTTTTTATAAATCAAAACATCCTTGTAGCGCCGTTTGTTGTCGGCGCACGATTTTTGCACGAGTCCGTATCGCTTGAGCAAGTCGTCGGGCACCGGCGACACCCACATAAAGGTATCTGTATTTTCAGACAGCAATTCAAACTGACTGGCGCGTTCAAAGACATAAATCCGTCTGTCGAAATCCGAAGTCAATTCCTCCTTCCGAACCACAGAAAACGGGAGGGACGGAACGAAGGGATCTGCGTGGGCAATTTCGGTAAACGGTTTCAAATCGGAGAAACGGATTGCATCCTGATCCGCGAGCGGGTGCTTTTGGCTCATGATCAGGACATATGAAAACGTCGTTATCAGTTCATAAGCAAGCCCTTTCCCCTCCAACGATTCCTTGAAATACCTGTCATAGTCTTCGGCATAGCGGATCACACCGAGATGATAATCGGCCTGCAAAATGTTTTTAATCGCACGCATGGCATTGGTTTCCTTGTAGAAAAGCTCATACGGTTCATGCGGATCAAGTTGCTTTGAAAACCGTGCAAAGGCCTCGGCAATATAGCTGGCACGCGGTACGGAAACGGAAAAATGCTGTTTCCGGGGCAGCCCCTGCTTGAAAACAGCCTCAACCTCGTCCACCTGTTCCAGAATCTTCTTCGCGTACCGAAGGAATTCCTCCCCGTCCGGCGTCGCAACCATGCCCCTGGATGAGCGCTCAAAGATCGCTATCCCGAGATCCGCTTCCAGCTCCTTGATTGCCCGGCTCAGATTCGGCTGCGCCATATACAGGTTTTCCGCCGCTTTGTTTAATGAACCCGTTCTTGCAATTTCAACCGCATATTTCAAATGGACGATATTCATATCGGTGCCTCCCAAAATTCATACTGCATATAGGCTTGCCTCTCCGGGGTCCTCTGCTCCTCGCTGCCGTCAAAATATGCCGGGAGGTCGTCCGGTCTCATCGTATTTATCTTTTTTCAAACGGAGCACGCACAACCCTGAGGGGTCCCTTTTCGAGAACGCCGCGCTTTTGTAAATCCGCTCATTTCGCCGCTTCTGGTCGTTCACAATAAATCCCATTTTTCCGGATATATCAGCCATAGAACGACCGGAAGCGTCCCAAAATCTGTTTTTATCATATCACAGGATGTTTCATAAATCAATGTTTCGGGCAAGTATCGGAAGCGGAAGACAGACACGGATAGAATGCACAGCACGCGATTGATATTTCGCTGCAGGTTGTGTACAATATAATAAGATAATGTTTTTGTTGGCACCATCCGCGGACATGATGCTCCACGGTGGCGAGCGCGTCAGTCTCGGGCGCCTGCGCGCCGCATTGCTCCGGTACGGCAAGCAAAAATGAGAAAATCAGGAGAGCGAGGAAATGAAATGATCATACATACCGCAAGGCTTACCCTGAAGCCTAACGACTTTCCCGCAATGCAGGCGCTGCTTGACGCCGAGACCGACGCTGAGATGAAAGCGGCTTACCGTGAAATGATTGATGAAATGCGCCGTATTTCGGGGCATGAAGAATGGGCCTGCGAATGGTCAGTCCTAATAAAAGGCACTGAAACCGTAATCGGTGGGATTGGTTTTAAAGGAATGCCTGACGAAAGGGGCTGTGTCGAAGTCGGTTACGGAATCAATGAACCGTATCGTGGGCATGGCTATGCGACCGAAGCAACGGGCGGTATCACCGCATGGGCTTTGGCGCAGGAGGATGTTCGGTGCGTTCTTGCGCAAACCGAGGAGAATAATATCAACTCACAGCGCGTGCTCCTCAAAAACGGTTTTGTCCGTGACGGCTATGGTGAGGAAGGTCCGCTGTTCAGAAAGGAAGGTATATCATGAGAATACTTGTATTAAACGGCTCTCCAAAGCGGGATCAAAGCGACTGTATGCACATCACCGGCGCATTTCTGGACGGAATGAACCGTGTGTCGGACAACGAAATACATACCATTCATGTGACAGACAGACATATTGAATACTGCCGCGGATGCTTTACCTGCAAACGAAATGGCGGGGAATGTGTGCTGAAAGATGATATGAAGGAAATCCTGACCGAAATTCTGTCTTCTGATCTGCTGCTGTTCAGCTTCCCGCTGTATTGCTACGGGATGCCGGCTCCCCTGAAAGCACTCATCGACCGCACCATGCCGTTGTCCTCTATGGCAATGCGCAAGGTCGGCGACAGATATGAGCATATCGAACAGGCAGACTTTACAAAGCTCCGCTATCTTATGATCTGCGGCTGCGGCTTCCCCAACGCCAAGCACAATTTTGAGGCAATGACACTGCAATTCAAGCTGATGTTTGGCGAGGACTCCACGATCCTAACCATACCGGAAGCGCCTATGTTCAACGCGCCGGAAGCTTCGCCGGTCACAGTGCCGTTTTTGCAGATCGTACGGCAGGCCGGGCAGGAATATGCCGAAAGCGGCATGATTTCGGAAGAAACGATGGCAAAACTGTCCGTGCCGATGATCCCCGAAGAAGCATATGCGAAGATCTGCAATCGCGAGGTATAGGATAAACAGCCAAAAGCGGAACGGAGCCATGGTCCACAGCAGGACCAGCCGCTTCTGAATGTAGGCTCCACTTGGCGCACGCAAAGTAGCGCATGTCGGGCAGGCGGTTGAAAACGGTTGGACTTTGAATCATAGTTTGCTGAAAAACTCTACAAATATAAGCGCAGCGAAGCAATACAAGAACAGGACCCCCAAACCACCAACAGATTTGGTGCTTTGGGGGTCCTGCTTTTGCAAAGGGTTTGTGTGCTTGACATACGGGTGCCGGAGATCGTGAGGGCGGAATCCGGCGGCGACCGGAAAAGCGTCAGAAAATGAGTGCAGGGGTAGCCGCGTCTATCTGCCCTCAGGCAGCGGCGGCGCAGGCATCGATGCTTGGAGGGATGACCTCACATCGACCTTCGGCGTGCCAATCCGCTCACGCTGTCTTTTCAGCCGTCTGAGTCTTGTCGCGTTATGGCGGGCACAAACTCATAGGCAGCGCTATTGCTTTGCAGGTCAAAAACCGCTTTCCCGCGCTCCCACAGGCGTACACGGACGTCAGCGTTGCTGCTCTCGCGGATCGTACCGGACATTCTTCCCATCACGGGGGCAAAAAGCGGATGCCCGTCGTGGGAGGGCTCTATATCAATCTCCAGCAGAAGCTTCCCCTGAGACAGGCAAACGTGTCCGGCTTTAGCCGCATGAATGTGTACGCCGTTATAGGTGGTAAGACGGTATTCGCGGCCGCCGTACACAATGGCGCAGATACATCCTTTAAAGCTCGCGCCGCAAAACGGAATCTGCGCAACTGACACCATGACGGAACACGGCTCCGGGAAGCTGTTGCACTGCAGCCATAGGTATGAACTCGGAAAGGAGGTACCGCTGTCCTTTTCAATATATCCCGTGCCGCCGTTAAAGTGATATTGTTCATGATCTACGGTTACGCTTCCGCTGAGCGTGTGCATCATGCTGAGGACGCTGTGGCGGCACTCCATGCGAAGAAACCGGAACGGTCCCATAATGTCGCTGCGCAACGGTCTGAGTTTTCCGTAGGTTATTCTTCCGCTGACTCCGGGCAGGTCTATTTCGCAGCCGCGCTTTGAAAACAGGCAGCTTCCGGCCCGAATAACGCCGTCGTCCACCGAAAGCTTCGGTACATCGAACTGTCGGGAGCCGTTCGCTGAAATCATCTGAACGAACGATCCGCTCTCTGCCTTGCCGGGAATAAACGCGATACTGTCCTTTCCCTTCTGATGTTTAAAATACCAGCCCACAAAGCCCTTGTCCCGCATGGAAATTCCTCCGATATCGTGAAGCGCTCATCACTCCGTTTCGAATAGTATTGCCTGTTTTGCTCCAAATAATTCCAGTGACACGCTCCCCCGGCAGCCAATGATAATCGATATGCCGCGATATAAATATATAGATTCCGCCGAAAAGAGGTGTTTTCCGATGCGCCTGAAAATGGCAAGCATCTTTCCGCCCTGAAGCGCAGGATTTCAGAAAAGTCCTCTTTTCAAGCGGTGAAAAATGTGATATAGTATTTAAGAGTATACAAACTGGGATAATGCCCGTGGAGCAGCAAAAGGAGTCCGGACTGCCTTCTCCTTGATAATTAAACATTGCACTCTTGCATCTTTGAAATCGGAATTGAGAT
>CAMGMW010000010.1 GCA_946059285.1 uncultured Clostridia bacterium | reverse complement strand
ACGTCGATCCATGCGGTCTGTGTCAACGTTACAAGGTTTGTCTGATTGCCAATAATGCTGAACCTTGACGCAATACCCCACTGAAAGTAGCATCCGGGATTCTCTAGCACACAAATTGTGCCAAAGCCGCTTGGCGGATAGACCGTCTGCTCATTCTTCTGCAGAGTTACTACCGAGGCGGTAATCTGCAGGGTAAAGGTCTGGTCCATTACAGCATCGCCGTCCCAGTCGAACTGCCACTGCGCCTGTACCAGGTCGTCTGCCTGCACAGCATCGTTGAGTATGCTCTGATTCAGAAGCGTCCACAGGGAAATCGCGTTGCCGTTCTCATCCTTGTTCTCCCAGAACACAACGCTGTCCGTCCAGTCCTTTCCGGGCAGTTTGCTTCTGAAGGTCGCGCCGTCCTCTTCCGTCAGGCCTTCCGGTGCATCGACTTTGATGCCAATCCACCATCCGTCCTGATTTTTTTCGGAGGACGTGTCCGCCGCGACCCAGTCCAGAGTAATCGCGTCGACATATTTCACTGTAACATCTGCAGTCCCGTTGTTCTCCACCGTACCACCGGTAGTCAACGGCTGCGCCGTGCCGCTGAGGCTCTCCAGCGCCGATGCCTGGAGGCTGCCGAAAGGCAGCATGGCAAACAGCATCACTGCTGCCAGCGTCAGTGAGAGTAGCCGGCTCCCCAGCCGGGATTTCCAAAACTCCTTCATTAATTCGAACCCCCAATTCCTTATTCTGCTTCAGTCGTTGTATCACTGTTGATCGCATTTCGCCGCTTTCTGGCGGAAAACACGTAGGCGCAGATTCTTCCATTCAGCATGCAGTGCATACAGAACGAAAAGACCATCAATGCTGCGAATATGTAACAAATATAGCCCGTGGTCGTAAAGAAAACCACCGTGATCATAAGCGCCGCAAGGCTCAGGGCAAATGCAATATCCGCGACCTGCGCCAGACGGTTCTGGAAAAAAACGATCAGTCCGATTTTTCTGTGGCGTTCCCGTTTATTGGGATGCAGGGAGAACCATTTTCTTCGGTGCAGCTCCAGTATTCCCTGCAGGATCAGCCCGAGTACTAAAAACAGCCAAAATACAACTCCCGCAAAAATATTCCATGCAAAACCGTCACTGCCAGACGCGTCAACCGGCATCAGCAGCATGCTGGCCGACATCAAAAGGAAACTCACTGCCGAAAGGCGGAACAAAATTACATCTGTTTTTTTCATTGGTTACTCCATTGCGATCCGTTCATCCGTGTGAATATAAGTGATTTCGTACTCTATGGCAAACGCAGGCGCCAAGAGTGTTGTCTCTGCCTCGTAAGACAGCACCTCTGTTTCTCCGGCGGGCTCCGGAGAAACAGGCGACGCAGTTCCCTGTTCGAAGAGCACCGCCGTTTCCTCCGTCAGCGGCAGCTCCTGCTGCGCCAACTCCTGCGTACTGATTTTCGTGGTGATGATACCGGTACCGAACGCATCCGGTGTGGCCGGTATGATTCGCCCGGAGGGTGTGATGCGATCCGTTAGTTTTCCCCTTTGCAGGTTGACGGCGCTTGCCATATAGGTTTTGTCTCCGCTGCGTTCATTTTTTGCCCGAATGTCTCGAATTGCTTTCCGCGCCGTAGCGCCGCTGAGGTCGCTCACCAGCCGCGGAACCTTGAGTGTAAAGAACAGCAACACCGTGACAGCCAGCATAATCCCTCCGGCTATTGCAGTGCCGATAAATATATATCGATAAATCTCATATGTCATACCGGGCTCTCCTATTCCTTCGCCGTTTCGATCTTTCGGATCGTACCGTCAATGGATTCGCGCAGCGAGCGGATATCCTCCTGCAAAACGGAAACCGTAACCTGACCCGCGTCCTCGGATACCCCTTGTAGCAGGGAGATCATCTCCTCCGCCGAGGTCACTTCCAGGAACTGCGCCGTCTTTTGGTCTGCCATGTGATTAATCTCATTCCAAACCTGCATTTTGGAGTCGATGCTGTCAAAGGTGTCTGCTCTTTCCTTTAACGCCATGATCATTTGCCAGAGATGTCCGTACTCCTCATACATTTTCTCTGTCTGCTTGATCTTTGCCCCGTTATACTGGTTGATCAGCTCCAGGCATTCGGCAATGTCGCAGTAAATTCCGGCAATAGCATACTGCTCTCGCGCCTCTTTGAACCATTTGGCTGCGTTCATGTATCTGTCTCGGTCTACCGCCGCCTCATAATGGAACAGGAAGGATTCTCCGATGCGATAGCAAACATCCTGATAGCCCTGCGGATCGACAGCTTTCAGTTCTCCCAGCACATCGACATGCTCGGAAAAGCCCCGGGCATTCTTTTGATCCAGACCGGCAACCAGCTGCAAAAGCTGCTGTCCCTCTGCTTTGGTAAGAGAAAAGTCATCGATCAGGAAATCATTGAGCTGTTCGTAAGCGTCCGTCCTCGTCGGATCGGTCAGGATCGCCTCATAGTAGTCCTCTGCACTCGACGCGCTCTTTAATATCACGTCATAATTTTCGCTTTTCTTTTTCTCCGCGGAGAAATAACCCCACACGGAGGTGCCCGCCAGTGCCACAGTCAGCACTGCGCTGGCGATAAACAGTCCTAACTTTCGTTTCTGCTTTTTGCGGTGAAGATCGTCGATCTGTTCATAGTTTTCCAGTGCATACATCAGTTCGGCACAGGACTGATACCGATCCTCCGGGTTGCGCTGGGTACATTTCATGATGATGCGCTCCAGACCGCTGGAAAGAGAAGGGTTCACCTGCCGGATCGGCAGAATCTCATAAGGCGGTTCAGTCGGATTCCTGCCCGTGACCAGATGGTATAGCGTCGCCCCCAGGCAGTAGATGTCTGTTCTGGCGTCCGTCTGCCCCATACCGCCGAATTGCTCCGGCGCAGCATAGCCCACCGTACCAAGACAAGTGGTGTCCGCCAAATTCTTCTCCTTGTACTCCCGCGCCGTGCCAAAGTCAATCAGCGTCACATTGCCGTCCGGCTTCAGCATAATATTGGAGGGCTTCATGTCGCGATAAATAATCGCGGGTGTACGGGTATGCAGGTAACCCAATACGTCACAGAGCTGTTTTGCCCATTCGATGACATATTCCTGCGGCTGTGCGCCGTATTCCTCCAGCGCCTTGCTCAGCGGGTTGCCCTGAATATAATCCATAACAATGAGGAAAGTATCCTCATTGTCAATCACGTCAATGATGCTCGGCAGGCTGGGGTGACTCAGTCGCTTGAGCATATCCGTCTCCACCACCAAGCCCTGCTTGATGATCTCAAAGTCCTTGACGCCATCCTTCCGGACTTCTTTGATGGCCCATTGCTTATTCGCCTTCTCGTTCATCGCAAGATAGACGACGCTCATGCCGCCCTGTCCGACTTTATTTAAAATTTTATATTTTCCGTCAACAAGAGAGCCAATCTCCAGCATTCATTTTCCCCCTAAAACGTACGCACCAACGCCAGAGAAATGTTATCTTTCTCTCTTCGCTGCTTATTGCGCTCAATTAGTGTCTCGGAATGCATCTGCATTGTCCCGCTATCCGGCAGCATCGCCGGCTGCAGCAATTCAAAAATTTCCGCAGGAGTGATTTCATGCCGGAAACCGTCTGAGCAAAGCAGATAGGTCGCATTGCATTTGGGCGTCCCAAAGAGCATTTCGGGATAAACTTCATCCGATGCTCCCACGCATTGCAACAACACATTTCTGCGCGGATCACATTCTGCCTGTTCCGCTGTCAAATTCCCAAGCGAAACCTCCCGCGCTACCACCGTCTGGTCATTGGTCAGTTGGCGCATTGCATCAGACAACTCATATACGCGTGAATCGCCCACGTTCAGGATGTAATACCTGTTTTGCGTCAAAAGCAATGCAACGACCGTTGTCCCCAGGCGAATCCCCTGTCTTGCCCCGTATGCCTTAATAACCCTGTTCTGATCGGAGACGATTTTCTCCCACTGCATACGGATCACCGAATCCTCGATCGGTCTCTCGCTCAGCGACGGGAGCTCCTGCCGCATCCACTGATCAAAGGCATGAATGACGGAAGCGCTGGCAACCTCACCCTTCTGCAGACCGCCCATACCGTCACACAGGACCGCGAACGCCATTTTCCCCTGCGGCGTTTGCAATACTCTGACCGAAAGGCTGTCCTGATTGGTAGCTTTGGTCGTACCGATGTCCGTAGCGGCAGAAACGATATAATTCAACGCTGCTCACTCCTTCGTGCTTGATCAATACAGCATAAACTCAAAGCTCTCGTTTGCCAGCATGATTTTTGTACCATGCGCTAATTTGGTCTCGGTGTTGCTGCGGATCATGGTTCCGTTGACATAGGTATGATTCGTGGAATTAGTATCCAAAATAAAGTATTCTCCGTATCTGCAGAAAATGTTGGCATGGCTTCGGCTGATGGCGGTGTTGTCAGCGATAAAATAGTCCACATAGCTGCGCTCCTTGCCGATGCGGAAGACCGGCTTATCCACCATGATCCGCTCATTGTTCTTCATGCGTAGCAGATAGGGCTTTGGTGCCACAGTGCCAGCATTTAAGACAGTTGTTTCACCGCTTAGCGCGCTACCGCCGCCGAGGATTGTCGTTTCTCCGAAATTCGCAGGCGATATTGGCTGCGGAGCAACCGGCTGCACTGCCGCAGGAGCCTGCTGCGGATTCGGCTGGCGAACAGGCGCCTGATAGACCGGCTGCTGCGGTATCGGTTGCTGTACGGGTGGCTTCGGCTGCTGCGGCATTGGTTGCTGTACAGGTGTCTTCGGTTGCTGCGGCATTTGCGGCTGCACAGGTGCCGCCGGTCGTGCCGGAATGGGTGCCTGCGGCTTTGCTGCTGTCTGCGAGACTGACTGCGCGGGCTGCCCCGGAATTGCAAAGCCAACATTTGCCGGTGCTTTGGCCGCAGCCGGCTGCGGCTGAACGAGCGCTTGCTGACCGTTTTCTTTTGCCAGTTTTTTGGCTTCCTTCTGCGCCTTGTAAAGCTCTTTGTTCTCCTTATTATAATGCATCATCAGCGTCATAAAGGAAACTTTCTTTTCCTCTGTCTGCGCCTGCGGCTGCACCGGAGCAGTCGACTTTACCGACTGTTGCGGTACGGGCTTTTGCGGCGCAGGCTGTTTTTTGACTTGCGGTGCCGGCTGCTGTTGCACCTGTTTTGCCGGCACGGGCTGCACCTGCGGCATTGGTTGCTGAACAGGCGCTGCCTGCTGTACCGGCGGCTGCGGAACCGGCTGCATCACCGGGCGAGCCGTCCCTTCTGCCCCAAGCTCCGTCAGCAAAGCCTTGAAATCCAGCATGGAGAAACCCGTCGGTCGATTCAGATAGTTGATCAGCCTTGCAACATAGTCGCAGTTCTCCCGCTGATCAAAGCGAACGCTGAACACCAGATTTCGGAAAAACGCACCAAAATCCGTTGCGGTTTTCTCACGGTTCATGATGGGGAGGCAGACCAGCATCGTTTCACAGGTCGACACGTCTACAAAAATATAATCCAAATCGATGAGCAGGGTCTTTACATCGATCATATAGTCCTCGGATACGAGCACCGTATTGATGATTCCAGTCAGCACGCTGATCAGCCGTTTTTTGTTGACCTCTCCTGCGAAGAATTGACTGACAGAGGTTTTGGCAGATACGTTGTACTTCATATAACGGATATCGTCCATCTGTGAAAAGATGGATGGTGCCAATCCTGGGATTTTGTTATTCGTGATCATTCCCATGCTCATGGTGTCTACGACATCGTCAGGTGCAATCTCGCACACCAGATATGTATTAACGCCTTGATTTTCAAATGAAAACGTCATATCTGTATCTCCTCTTTAGTGATTCATTTTGTATAAGCAAAGCAGTTTCCAGTACTTGCCGTCAAACACAAATGCACCGCCGTGATCGTTAAAATCATTTGCGTCCTCGAAAGATGCCTCAATTACCAGTTCGCCGCTTTCATCGATATAGCCCCACTTCCCATTTATCTTTACTGCGGCAAGTCCATTGGAAAAACTCTTTGCTTCCTGATACTGCGGTTCAATCACGATTTTTCCGTCCTTATCCACAAATCCCCAAAGTCCGTTAATCATAACTGCCGCATATGTCGCGTTGTTAAACAGGTCAGCATTTTGGTATGCGGTTTGATTGATGCAATTGCCTGAGGTATCCATCATATAATACTGCGCATTCTTTTCTACAAAGAAGCGGTCATTTCGATACACAACCGTCTTTTCATCCTGCACGACGCTATCGAATGTATCATCCGTGATTGCAGTGCCCGTCGCATCAATCAACTGCCATTGGTTGCCGATTCGAGCTGCGGCATAACCATTACCGAGTGCTGAGGTCTCATCATATCCGCCGAAAAGATACTCGTAATCCTTATTATAGAAGCCCCATGACGTCCCGTTGTACAGCGCATAGATCCCATTGATCATAACGCCAAGCTCTGTAACATTCTCAACGTTCAGAATAACAAATTTTTTATTTCCTTTGGAATCAATATAGTACGCGTTGCCGTCTGCGTCAACCACAGGTGCCACCCCTCCGGAAAACACACCGACTTTTTGGTACTTGCAGGAAACTTGATTATCTCCGTCGACATTTGCAAATCCCCACAGTCCTTCATCTCCAACCCCGCAAAACCCCTCGCTGTAAATCAATGCTTCATCGTAGCGATCTGTCAAATAGTAAGTCCATTCAATGCTTTGCATTGCATTTGAAATATAGCTTGATGTGACATTTCTTTTTTGCGCTGCATCATACCACTCATAGCAGGTCACATAGTCCTCTTTGGCCAAAGACGTGCGGATCAGAATCTCATATCCCTCTGCGGCTTCAGGATACGCGTCCACAATTTCTTCGCCCCAGTCCAGAATTTTTCGCTGGCTTCCCATTAAATCGTACAGCTCGCCTATTTCCTTATATAGCTCCAGAGAGGGACGCATATCCAAAGCCTTCGCGTAATATGCCTCAGCATCCACATAGATCTCCATTGCTCTATACTTCCTGGCTTCTGCAAGATACTGTTGATAGGTTTGCTCTTCTGTTGCATTGGCGTCATAAAGCACATAAATCGAGGTTGCAAACAGTATCACTAATATAATTGGAATCAAGAATCTGTAATTTTTCATGGCATATCCTCACATTCCTGTTAAAAAAACAGAGAGAAATGTCCCTATGACGATTGCAGGTCCAAAGGGAATAAGATCTTTTTTCGTTTTTTTCTTGGTCACCAGCAGAACGATAGAGATAACAAACGAAGCAATTAATGTCAGAAAGATTGCCCCTATAATGCCGTTCGTGCCCAGCAGTAATCCCATCACCGCAAACAGCTTGATATCACCAAATCCGATAGAACCTTTCATGCAAAGCGTACACAGAAAAGCCGCCAACACCAAAGCGCCTGCTGCGATTGCTTCTGTCAAAAGCGTATGCCAAACACCAGGGGATTTCGTAAGTATCTCAGCAATCAGAATCAATACACGACACGATAGACCAAACAAAATGAACAGATTAGGAATTCGATAGGTTTTATAATCGATATATCCGATCGGCCACAATAACGACAAAAGCGCTGCCCGTTTCAGTGAAAACAGAAAGCTGTTATCCGTATATACGACGCAGAGCATCACAGAACTCGCAAGTGTAATTACAATCATCACCGCACTGTAGATCAGCATCGCTGTTGGGCACTTTTCCTGCAGTGGCGTGTGCTCGGAAATCGGAGCCGTCGCCAGTTCCTCTTCCGGCGGTTCTGTTTCGGTAGATTTCAACGCTGCGGTTTCTGTCCCAGAAGTATCTTTCTTCGCCTCTGACTTTTTGGGGTTTTTCCTGAAATCGTACTGCATCAACACAAAACTGACGATGCAAAGGAACGCTGTGATTACAATAAAGAGCCAATCCAATATCTCCATGTTTTTTCCCCTATCGTCCCGGGTCATTCGGACGCTTCCGTGCTGCTGCTGTTGCTGCTGCCGGAAACGCCTGCGCCCCAAGCATCCGTAATTGCACACTGCCGGATCGTAAAACTAAACTCAAAGCCCAACAGTCTCACAACTTCAATATCATAAGTCACAACCATCATGACCTTGGGTTCTCCGTTATATAGCAACGTCGAATACTGAAAATCCAGTCCGTCGAGTCCGTCCGCCACCCGGTGACTTTTCAGGAAGGCATTCGGATCATCACCCTCAGAGGCACAGAGGTTTTTTTTCATAAACGCCTTTGCCAGCGCCTCGCCCAGTGCCGACTTCCCCAACTCAATGCCTTCATGTGCAGCCAGTTTTGCCATGCCGAGAATCAGACCTTTCGGATCGTCTGCAAGCTTATCCGCCCACAGCGAAACCGTTCCGGATGCCGCGTCTCCCGCTTTCTCAGCCTCGGAAATCAGGTTGTCGAAATCTCCGTCGTTCCAACTGCTCGATA
This sequence comes from uncultured Clostridia bacterium, assembly GCA_946059285.1. The sequence continues at coordinate 5,493 of CAMGMW010000010.1, read as the reverse complement.
CACCGGACAAAGCGCCCATAAGGTCAGCAACTCCGTCGATCGTTCCGGTGGCTGTATCCCTTGCATCGCCGGTTCCCTCCTGCATTGCCTCGTTAATCTCATTCAGACCAAGTTTGTAATACAGAAGGCAATACTGCGAAATCTCTTTTGTTGCGGAGTTCAGCGCAGTGCTGATCTTTGCCTGCGTATAGCAGACATCAACAATCATCAGGATCGTAAAAATTGCAAATATGAAGGCAGTTAAGGAGATCGTTGCCTCGACGACGATCGCGCCCCGTTCCTTTTTCTGTTTCATAAGCCACCTCCTGCATTAATTGGATCTGTAATTTACTCCGCTTGAAATGCGATCCCCTGCTCTGCGGCGTAGGTCTCAATATAGCTCCCCGCTTCACCGTAGATCGTGAGGTACTTCCTGCTGCCGTAGAACATCCCCTCGGCATCTTCATCGGAAATTGAAGTTAACGATGCGGGAATCCGAACCTTCTCCAAGCTGACGTTGCCGGCAAGCGCCATTTCACCCAGCGTCTCCAGCCCGTCGCCGAGAATCACCGTCCGCAACGAGGCGCAGTTGAAAAAAGCCAAATCATCGGCTTCTGTTGCGCCTTCACATATGATGACCTCAACGACCTCATTGTTGGCGAAAAGCCCTTCCGGCACACACGCGATGCTCGCTGGGATCAACGCTGCCCGAACCTGGCTTTTGTTGGAGAAAATGTATGTATACAACTCAGTGACCGGACACCCGTCAATTTCCGCGGGGATCACCACGATCGGATCCGTCCCGATATACTTTTCAATAACAATATTGTCACCGTATTGATAGTATTCAAAATCAGAGGCAGGCGCTTCGGGATATGCACGCAGCATTTCCTCTGTGATCGGCTCGTTCTCGTCCACCTCCGGTGTGGTTGCTCCGTTACCGGAGGGAGCGGAGGATAAGGCACCCGGATCGTTTCCGGGTGCTGCCGGATCGGAATCGCCACCGCAGCCAGCGAGCGCAAACAGCAGACAGAATACGAGCAGCGAAACAAGCAGTTTTTTCATAATTCTTCTCCTTTTCAAAAATCATATGGATGTCAGAGCCTTACGGAAATCCGAAAAGCTCCGCGAATCAGCAACGTATATTATATCACGGGGCAGCTTCCCATGCAACGCACATTTTCCGCCTTTAACGTCAGAGCCTGCCGCGCGCCGCAAACGCATGCAGCGCTTCGCAGTGCCACTCACGAGTAGCCCCGCACGGTAGAAATCTGGAACGTACACCAGTCCAGATTGCTTGTCATCGGGTCGGCGGAATTGCCAAAGACCGGAAGTGACACCATAATTGGCTTGATCCGAAGTGTTGCCTCCAGCTTAAAATACACCTTTGCACTTCCCATCGAGAAACTGTCGCTGACGCCCTCGTGCTTGCGCATGTTCGCCTGGATCAGCTCCGCCATACGGCGGTACATATTCGCTGCCAATCCGTTGTCCTGATTGCCGCTGCTGAAGCCAAGGTAAACAAAGAGGGTCATATAGTCGCTGTAGAACAAGCCCTTGTCCTGATTGGTTCGGATCGGTTCGCCCTTCAAAAGGTTCAGAAAAGCGGAAAAGCCTATATTTTTATCCTTAGCCTGCGATTTCCAAATGCAGATCCACCAGTCATTCTCTCCCTTGTACAGTTCCACCGGCATGCCAGCCGCCAGGCGCTGGTTATCTACGCAGGTCTCAATGGCTGTCAGGATTGGAATCAGGACCGCCTTGAATACCGCCGCCGGAACAATGCCCATCGTACAGCCTTGTAAGAATGAGGCAACGCCTGTAATAAAAGCATCGCTCCAATAATGCTGGAATCCGGAAATCAGGTTCAAAACAAATCGGATCTCGTAGAGCGCGCCAAACGAGGATTTCAGGTTTTCCTCATTCGTGCCGCCGTAGAGCAGGTATTCGATCTCCGCCAAATACGCCGCATTGTTGCTCTGGGTGATCAGCTTATTGGTCACCGTCTTGTTCGGGATAAAATTGCCGCTGCTGTCCTTCATCTCCTCACTGAACCAAGTCTCGCTGACGCCGCCGTAATGGTCATCATCATCGTAATTGCTCAGCCCCATGCTCTTTTTCTGTTCGTCAGAAAGCAAGGAGTACATCCCCTCGCGGTCGTAGGTCGCATAGCTGAACATATTCATGGCATAGGTGCTAACATAGATGTCGTCCCGCAGGTTGTCGATTCTACCGTCCAGCAGGTTGGTAAACAGCGTGATCAGAGAGCCAAGTGCACTGCCGACGCCAAAGTCAGTCCCCGCGTTGGAGTATTCCACCGTAATATCCTCGCCTTCGCCACGGTACTTGCTCGCCAGGCCCTTCTGCTCCTCCACATATTTGTCACTTTCTTCCTTGGTCTTTTCCTCTTCTTCCTTTACATCGTCTAAATCCTGTACGCTTTTCCCTTTCCATAATTTATGGAAAATCACAAACAGTTCCGGCGTATGCACCGTATTGTTCTCATCCGGGTTGATATCGGGATTGTACGTGTAATCCTCCAGGTGCTGTAAGGTCAGAACGGTCTCGGTCGGCTGGAATAGCGCGTCCGTACCGGTAAAGGTCTTTTGGGCATAGTCCTTCAGCTCACGATTCGTCAGTTTGATCTCGCTTTTCTGCACTTTAGAGCCGGCAAGCTCCTTTACCTTTGCAAAAGTGCTGATTTCTGTGAGCTTCGTACCGCCATAGGTCATGGAGTCGATTGCATCAATGATCGTTTGGTATTGTGACCGGATATTGGTCAGACGGGTTTTCAGCTCCTGTACACGCTCCTGCGTGATTTCCTTGCGCCATTCGATCTCATCCGCATTATCCAGGAATTTTTCCTCTTCTTCTCTGGCAACCGTTGTATCCGTGTTCTTCACGGTGTTTGTATACTCATCCAGCGCCACCTGATAGTTATTTGCCAAAGTCAACAGCTCATCCAAAGATGGGATTCTGTCGGTCGCATCCTTATCGCCGTATCCGTCGATTGCCTTGTTCAGCAAATCCACATATTCCTGCAATTCCATGCGCATATTGGTCAATGCGCTTTTGACCGCCGGGACGGCGTTCTGCACGCTATAGGTTGTTCCATTGATCTTCGTTGATAAGTTGACCTTACTCGGATCGATTTTTTTACACGCAGCTTTTGAGTAATCCTCCAGATTATACACATAGTGATGATAGTTGCTAGAGCCGGTCTGATTGATCAGGAATGTATCGATTGAAGTCTTGATGTTCTGTTTTATTTGTGCATAGGTTCTACTGGAACCGGTATAGCTACTATAATACCTATAACCTGTCAGCCAATTGGACGGCACATTGTCTGTCGGATTCTCCGAATCGGAATAAGGCGTGCAATCCTCCAGCGCAAGAATCTTTGCATAGGCACGCACCAGATCTTCTGATGCGTTTCTTAGCTTTTGATGGATGTTATCGTCAGGGTTATTAACCACCTTGTTTGCCTGCACCCACCACTGTACGAGATAGGAGTCATCATCTCCGTCTCCGGGCAGCTTTCCCATTAAATCATTCAGTTTGCTGACAAATCTCTCTCTTGCTTCCTTGAAGGCATTTTCTGCTTCAAACAAGTCATTCATCAGCGCTTCAAGGTCGCTCTTATATATATAATAGACCGTCTCGCCGTCGTCGGTTTCTTCTTTTTCAGAATAAATCTCTTTGAAATTAGCGTCCGTTCCTTCATCCTTCCGGTAGGACTTGGTAATCTGCTCAAAATTTGTCGCGTGTTGATTAGAGCCATAGGTAAAATTCCACGCGAAAGAGTTGACTGTTGTTCTCGTATAAGATACAAGCCCCTCCGTGTTGTAGAAATTCTTGATCATCAGCTCATGAATCTCTTGATACGCCTTTTTATACTCTGTCAGCCTGTCTGCATAGCTTTTCAGCGCCTCGCTGTTCATCGATGGCTTTTGATTCCCGCGTGCGTCGTGATTTCCGCTGGCATAGCGATAATAATCAAAAATCGCGACATAGGAGCGGAATGCTTTTTCGCACAGTTCGCCCTCTGCTTCATAAAATGCCTGCTTATCCTCTACCAGCTCGCTATTTTCGTCGCTTTCCAAAACGTCCGTAATGCCCGTATTCCCGGCATCTCCGGTCTCCGCCAGACGTCCGATGAGCGTCGAGGTCAGCTCAACGGGTGCGCGATATTTCATAAACTCCACGATCTGGTCTTTCAAAATGGTGGGATTGGTCAGATCTGCACCGTCAACCGCACCGACGGTCACATCGCCCTGCGGCTCCATTCTCAACAGGTCATTGATATCCTGATCGGAAAATGTATGCATTCCGTAGTCAATCACATTTTTGATTTCTTCCTCGCTCAAGTCCTGCGAGGACAAGATCCGTAGGAAAATTTCCGCGGATTTGGAATATACCTCTTCAATGTTCTGGCAGGAAGCCATCATGCCGTACCAGTCGCTCAAATCGGCATCGTATTTGGTCAGGAGAGCATTCAGTGCCAAATCACTGGCAGACTCCGCCATTCCCTGAGCAAGATACATGCGGCTGACATCAACAAAGATGCTGGAAACAAGCATGCACGGAACCAGTATCATCACAAGAAATACCGACACCGCGCCGCGGGTTTTCTTCTTCATCATCTTTCATCTCCCTGCTAATCGTTTTGGGGAATCCAACTAACGACCTTATCGATCATCGAATGTATTTTCTCATCCACACCATATTTTTCTAAAAAATCCTCGACCATGTTGACATTCCGAACAAATTCCGTACTGTCCGAAACCGGGAATTCAATGTGATAGGAAACATGTTTATAGAGGTACTCCGACTCAAAAAGCAATCGAATCGGCATTTTGATTTTGCCTGATAAATCTACCGAAAAAGTGGAATAAATATAGCCGTTATGGTATGTTGCGTTTGCAGTGCCAAGCTCCGGCGTCATTCCGGGGAAAAGACCGGTCCCCAACACATCGATCTCTTCGGCAATTCGACCCTCTATACTGCTTTCAATATCACCCATCCCGCCCGTGAGAAAATAGCGGTACGGTTGTATCTGAACCTCTCCAAGTCCCGGGATCGAGCCGCTTCCTTCTACGGCTGAAAGCATCGGATCAGCACAGTACGACGCTCCGTCCAGTGCAGCGGTTGTCACAATTTTTTCAATGCGGCTTTGTTGGTAATACGCATTTCCTAAAAACAGCATGATAAAAATAATGACAAACATAACCGGAAACACGATGCTTGCTTCCACAAACAGCGCGCCGCGCTCTCCAAATATTTTACGTGTCATATATCGTCACTCCCCTGCTACGGAATTGGAGAAAACTTGCTTTTTGAAAGGGGCTCTGTGGCAGGGAAGCCCCTGCCACATAAGCTGTCCATCCTGATCATGCTCCTGCTCATCAGAATGCCTCGGTGACGGCGCCGACATTATCATTAATCGCTTTAAACAGGTTAGAAATAATCTTGCCGATTTGCTTTCTGAACAGAACCGCCAACAGAACTGCAATC
>CAMGMW010000009.1 GCA_946059285.1 uncultured Clostridia bacterium | reverse complement strand
GGTTACACTGACTTCCGGAAATTATTATGCTGTTGGCGATTATGATGAGATGTTAAGACCATATTTATGGCTGAATACGGATGAAAACCAGTTTCAATTTGGTCCCGGATCCATAGTATCATTCGCAGAATATGGTACATACGTAGTAGTAGATGACACAGTCATTGCTGTCTCACAAAACACAACTTTTCAATTTGAGATGAAAGACAAAAAGACACTTGTTCTGATTGACAATGGAGATAATGATTATTTCAAAATTTCTGTCGGCACACAATTTGTATTCAGTGAAGATTTGAAGTAGTTTATACACCTTTTCGCTTTTCTTACAGAGGATATAAAATGGAAAAAGGTTATGATGTTTTTGGAAAAGCGTATGGAGTAATGAATAGGAACGATCTTCATGCGTTAGAATCCATTGACCACAAGCTAATGCAGGAAATGATTCTGCTGTCCAGATAGTTCTTCTGTATGTCAAGCAAGTCCTCATTCAGCCGGGGGACCCGCCCAAGGGCATTCTTGGCCTCCAGGACCATGAATATCATGTCATCGCGGTACTTCTCTTCAAATGGAATGATCCTCATGACAACCTCCATGAAATTTCAACAAGCAAAACCCTGAATGACGATTCATACGAAATACCGAGAATCACGGTATCCTCCCAATGCATAAAAAACGGCGCAAGCCGAAGCCTGCGCCGTAAACTACATACCGGTTCCCGGGTTCTACCGGGTCCGCATATTCGGAGCAAGACAAACGGTACCGATGCAAAGGATGACTGCGGAATACATCATGGAACTCGCTCCTTTCATACAGAATTTAAAACTATTATAATACGAACGGGAATTGTTGTCAAGAAATCTTATGACTCATAACCGTTGCAAGCGGTCGGTATTATAGAAACACATAGCTGCGGGGTGTTTCTGCTTTATAAAAGGCGCACGAAATTACCGGATATGTGATGGTGTGTACTGATGCGGTTGCTCCCAATGTGCCTATATATCGAATCGTCCATTTTTCTCTTGACAAGTAAACGATCGTTCACTATAATTGAAGGTGAACGATCGTTTACTGCGCACTGGGAGGAATCCAAAATGGGCGACACACGGGAAAGAATACTGCTGACAGCGTTGAAACTGTTTGCAGCGGATGGCTATGAGGCGGTTTCCATCCGGCAAATAGCGGAAAGTCTGGGCATGACAAAGGCTGCAATATACAAGCACTATCAAAGCAAGCGGGATATCTTTGACAGCATTGTCGCACGCATGGAGCAGCGGGATGCAGAACAGGCACGAGCATTTCTGGTGCCGGAAGGGACCCTTGCACAAATGGAGACGGTCTATCGTGAGACAGCTCCGGCGGATATTCTTGCCTACAGCAAGGCGCAATTCCGATATTGGACAGAAGACGCGTTTTCTGCCTCTTTCCGAAAGCTGCTGACATTGGAGCAATACCGAAGCAGAGAAATGTCCGAACTCTACCAGCAATATCTGGTGGCGGGACCTCTGGGGTATATGACCGACCTGCTGAGCAGTATGGGGATTGCGGAACCGAGGGAAAAGGCGGTTGCCTATTATGCGCCGATGTATTTCCTCTACAGCCTGTACGACGGCACGGAGGAAAAAACAAAAGTGACTGCGCTTCTTGATGCGCATTTGGAAACAATGGCAGAAATGCTCCGTCATAACGGAGCGCAATTTAACGAATAAGGAGTGAAGAGAAATGAATTATATTTTGAGCAAAAAGTATGATGTTCCGGAATTAATGGAAAAGATCATGGGTCCGAACCCGATCAAACTGATGGAGGAACTGCTGACCGGCTGCAATATTCCGGGAGGCGCTGTGGTTTGTGACCTTGGCAGCGGACAGGGACTGACCTCCGTGTTCCTTGCAAAGGAGTTCGGCTTTACCGTTTATGCGGCGGATCTTTGGAGCGATCCGGAGGAGAACCGGCGCTTTTTCCGAAAAATGGGGTTGAACGATGCGCAGATCATCCCCGTGAAGGCGGACGCCGCCGCATTGCCCTTTGAGGCGGAATTCTTTGATGCGGTGGTCAGCACGGACTCCTACAACTATTTCGGTCGCGACCCCGCCTATCTGGACCAACATCTGCTTCCTTTTGTCAAAAAGGGCGGGTATATTTACATTACCATTCCCGGCATGCGGAAAGATTGCCATGAGGCGCTGCCGCCGGAGCTGTTGCTTTCGTGGACGCCGGAACAGCTGGATTACATGCACGATGTTGACTATTGGCGAAACATGGTTTCCCGCAGCGTGGATGCCGAGGTGATTTCCGTCGCGGAAATGGAATCGAATGAGGAAGTTTGGGCGGATTGGCTGAAACAGGAGAACGAATACGCCATTGGCGACAGGAAATCCATGCAGGCGGGCGGCGGAAAATATCTCAATTTTATTTCAATCGTGCTTCGGAAAAAGGGCATGGCATAAGAAAACGCCGATGGCTCCGAGGCTGACGGCTCTCATGAAGAACACGGCGCTTTTATCGCGATAGACGGGAGGATTCCAATGAACTTTGCAACAAAAGAGATTACGCTAAAAAACGGAGAAGCGGCAACCCTGCGCGCACCACGCGCAAGCGACAGCCGCGAGATGATCGAATATATGAAGCGAACGGCGGCGGAGACGGAATTTCTCACCCGTTATCCCGAAGAGTGCATCTATACCGAGGAAGGCGAGGCGGAGTATCTGCAAAATATGCTGGATTCGGAGGATAACCTGATGATTGTCGCTGTTGTGAACGGGAAAATTGCGGGCAACTGCCAGATTGTGTTCAACAGACGCATTAAAACTGCGCACAGGGCAACGGTCATGATCGCGCTGCTGGAGGAATACTGTTCTCTCCGACTTGGAACGGCGATGTTTGAAGAGCTGATCGCAGCGGCGCGCAGGCGTAAGATCTTGCAGCTGGAGCTGGAGGTGCTGGAGGGGAATACTCGTGCGATCGGACTGTACCGCAAGATGGGGTTTGAACCGGTGGCGGCGCTGCCGAATGCTTTCCGTATGCGGGACGGCTCTTTCAGGAAATTGTTATATATGATCAAAGATTTGTAATACTATTTTCCGATAAGAATCTTTTCTTTTTCAGAAAGGCGCCGCAGTTTGCGCCGCCTTTTTGCGGCAGACCGCAGCAAAAGCCGTCTCATAAGTTCTTGATAAAAGCTTTAAAGTTTTTTTCAAGAACTGGTATAAAGCATTCTTTTGAAATTAAGATGTCGAATTTCTTGACAGATCGCTGAAAACATGGTACGTTAATTCCATTAATTTGGAAAGAGAGAATGTGCAATGAAAAAGCGGCAAATGCGTTTTTTATGTCTGCTGTCGGCGCTGCTTCTGCTGTCCGGGTGCGTGCTGATTCCAACGATCCCGACCGAATCCGGTGCGCCGCAGACGGAGACGACGGAGGCTCCTGCCGATTGCAGCCATACGATCAGTTGGTCAGACGCTTTCAACAGCACGCTGGTCCCGGAGGGAACGATTTCGCCGGATGAGATCGCGTTTTATTCTGTGGACAAACGGGAGCGGGTTTCTGTTGTCAACGTGCCGCTGGCTGAAGTGCTGGACGAGACGGAGCATATGGAATACCTGCCCCGTACGCATTATTATGAAAAGTATCTGCCGGAGACGTTGCTTTCCTTGCTGCCGATCCTGGACTACGCAATGGCTCATCATTACTGCCAGATCTCCATTCCGTCCACTGAGTATGGCGGGAAGGACGTCCGTACTTATGCGCAGTTCCTCAGCGAGATGTACCGCATCAGCTTTGACAGTATTTTTGCCATGACGCAGAAAGAGTTTGAACTCGATGGCGGGGAAAAACTGCAATATGTGCATATAACGATACTGGGCTTGAATCACTGGGAGTTGGTTGAAAAGCATATGTCCGCCATGGAGGTCGCCGAGAAATTGCTGGATTCTGTGCCGGAAGAGGCTGACGAGGTGGAGACCGCGCTGTACTTATATCAATGGCTGACAGACCATGTAAGATACGATTCTTATGATTATTATGACAATGAGGGTTGGAACCTGCTGTATGATACGCTGGTGGAAAGAAAAACGGTGTGTTCCGGCTATACGGAGGCGCTGTATTACCTGTTCAACATGGCAGGGATTGAGTGTATTACCATTAAGGGTTTTGTCCCCAAAGACGGTGCCGGAGAATTCCATATTTGGAACATTGCCAAAATCAACGGCGAATATTTTCAATTCGATGCTACATGGGATGCAGGTGTTTCACCGAAGAATTACCGGTATTTCGGCATCTCCGACACCCTGATGCAGAGTTATGCGCAGCGCACCATTGACCGGGAAAGCATGAAGTATGTCCCGACTTGTACAAAGTGTATTTTTGCACGCTGTGACCGTACGGGTGAGACTCCGACAGGGGAGACGCTCAATGCGTACTTGTCTTTGTGCGCGCTGCGTGATGAGCCGGAAAGACTGCTGGTACAGCTTGGGCTGACACCGGAGCTCGCGCAGACGACAGAAGGGGACTGGCGTGACACCGGTGTGACCGACAGCGAGATGAAGCAGGCACTGGCGGAGTATATGTCGGATGAAGTGATCGGATCGTTTTGTGAGGGCTTCTTCAAGACAGACGGCGTACGGCTGCTTTGCGCCGCTGCGCCGAAGGAAGCACCGCTTTATGTAATGGGTCGTGTGGAGCTTGCGGAGGACGGTGCGTTGTATGCGGTCTGCTATTCGGAGACGGAAGATGGCTTTTATATTCCGGCGTTTTTCAGCTTTACCGTAAAAAACAGCAAGCTCAATACAATTACACAGATCGTTGAGGAAACGCAGGAGTGATGTTTCCATTGCGACAGGGTGGAGCAGCAGAAGCCAGGGATATTCTGCAATTTAACGTGCAAGGTCTGCGGACCTTGCACGTTTTTCTCGCAAAAGCGGCGGATCACATATCGATCGCCGGGTTCATATAGTAAACGTTTTTCTGGTTCAGCCGTTCCCGCAGCTTCTGCATTGCCTCGCCGAACCTCTGGAAATGCACAATCTCCCGCGCCCGCAGGAACTTGATTACATCATTCACATCGGGATCATCTGACAGCCGCAGAATGTTGTCATAGGTAGTGCGGGCTTTTTGCTCTGCCGCCATATCTTCTGCCAGATCGGTGATTGGATCGCCCTTGACCTGTATCGTGGAAGCGGTCCATGGTGTACCGGAAGCAAACTGCGGGTAGACCCCCGCGGTATGATCGACAAAGTATTGGGCGAAGCCGCCTTCCCGCTGCTGCTTTTCTGACAGATCACGGGTTAGTTGATGCACGATTGAACCAACCATCTCCAGGTGGTTAAGCTCTTCGGTTCCGATATCTGTTAAAAGACCTTTCTGCTCTGCAAAAGGCATGGAGAAACGCTGGGACAAATAGCGCAGGGATGCGCCGAGCTCACCGTCGGGTCCACCGTACTGACTGATAATAATGCTTGCCAGCTTCGGATTTGTATTCGCAATTTTTACAGGGTATTGTAGCTTCTTCTCATAGACAAACATTATCTTAACCTTCCTTTCCGGCGGATTTATTTGCATCGTATTCCCACGGCCACGGTTCTTTCAGCCAGTTATAACCGCCGCTCATGCCGCTGTTCCGTTGCGTCAGAGGACCATGCATCCGCTGATATTCCTCCAGCCCCTTTTCATAAAGCTCAGCATAGGAACGGAATAGCTCCAATGCTTCTTTATCATCGGCATGGGTGTCCAGGTACTCTCCCAGCTCAACCAGTGCGAATGACAGCGCCTGCAGCTCGTGCAGATGGGAGTCAGGCAGCTCTTCCTGATTGATCTTGCCCATAAAGGGCAGATCCAAACCCGGAAACAAGGTCCCGCGGACAATTCCTTTCTTGGCGTGGTAGGTCTGGGGATTGTTTTGCTGATAGGGTACATAAGGATTTGCGAGAGGCGCACAGGCGGGTAATACACCCTGCATATCCGTGCAATTCCGACCGGAAGGGACGGTGTCTGTGGACGGCGCCTGGGGTGTCATCGGTTGCGTTCGGAATTCCAAAGTAAGATGCCTCCTTCATGATCACAGAACTTTCGTTCCTTTTCAACCTATGCGACAAGGATTCGCCATGTTCCACAAAGACCAAAATTAAAAACAAAATCGAAATTAGGGCTTGCAAAACATGAAGAGTTGTGGTATTATATCTGAGCAAAATGAATATCCGGGTGTAGCGAAGTTTGGTATCGCGCTTGAATGGGGTTCAAGAGGCCGCTGGTTCGAATCCAGTCACTCGGACCAAAAACAGGGGTTTTCGAAGTGAAAACCCCTGTTTTTTATCTGAAAAGTTGTGGGCGGTTGTGGGATTTTTTACGCGTTATTTCACGGTTACTTCACGCGGAATGTCTCATTTCATGCCATATTGCTTATGGTGGCGGTGAGTGTGTTGACATCCTGATTGATATAGGTGCTTGCAGTGACGGAATAATCGCTGCGACCAAGGATCCTCTGTATGTCCTCCGGGCGCGCCCCGCCCGCTGCAAGCAGCGTCGCGCAGATGTGCCGTGCGCTGAGCGGCGTCAGCTCATCCGGCAGACCAAGAGCCTGCATGACCGGCTTCCATACCTTTCTGCGGAAGCTGTCTTTTTTGTACGGTCTTCCTTTTTCGTCGCAATATAGCGCTTCCCCGTTCCGGCTTCCCCAACGTTTCACGATGGACTGTATTTTTTGTGTATCGGGGCAATGCGGTTTGTGCCGGGTTCTGTTTTCATGCCGCCTGTCAGCGTTTGATTCTTTTCGCCGTAGGAAAACACGGTCAGCGCGCAGAACTCCGATCCGCGGAAGCCGAGGTAACACAGCGCATAGACCGCATCGCCGCCCGGAATTTCAGAATAACCTTTTTCAAGAGTAGCAAATTCCGTGTCAGAGAGCGCACGCTTCTCCCCGTCTTCCATTCTTGGAAGTTTCACCGATTCGGCATAGTTCCGGTCTACAATGTTGTTTTCCACGGTGTGACGGTATAACTGCGTCAGTAAAAGCATACTGTTCGGCAAAAAAAATACCGCCATTTACATTTTGAATTATGTTGCGCCGAATACGCTTGCCTGACTTGCTTTTTTTTCGGAACCGTTGTATTATAATCATATCCACATGCCCGTGAAATGGAGGGTGCATGATGAAACTTGTTTTACTGACGGCTTTGGGAGTCGGAGGCGCAACGGTGATCGGAGCTTTGCTCGGCTTTGCCTTCAAGAAGACCTCCCATAAATTCAGCGATATTGTGCTTGGCTTCGCGGCTGGCGTTATGTTGGCTGCGGCCATCATCGGTCTGATTCTTCCTTCATTGGAAAACGGGGGAGGGTGGGCAGTTCCAATCACGGTGGCAGGTGTGTTTTGCGGTGCAATCTGCCTGAATCTGATCGACCGCCTGGTCCCGCACCTGCACCGCTTGGTGGGCGCGGATCAGGAAAACCATCCGGACGGCACCGCAAGAGTCAGCAAGGTCCTGCTGTTTGTGCTGGCCATTGCCATTCACAATTTTCCGGAGGGAATTGCGGCAGGCGTTGGCTTTGGATCGGGCAGTCATGCGGAAGCATTTACGATTGCCGGGGGAATTGCGCTTCAGAATATTCCGGAGGGCATGGTTATCATCGCGCCCATGCTGGCAGCGGGCATCAGCCGAAAACGGACTTTTCTTGTGGCGGCGTCCACCGGTTTGATTGAGGTCCTCGGAACGCTGATCGGTTATTTTGCAGTTAGCCTGTCTGCTGCGATATTGCCTTTCGCGCTTGCCTTTGCAGGCGGGACAATGCTTTATGTAATCAGCGACGAGATGATTCCGGAGACCCATGCCCACGGGAACGAGCGGGGTGCGACCTATGCGCTGCTGGCAGGATTCTGCCTCATGCTGGTGATGGATCGATTTATTTAAAAAATACTATCATACGGAGGGTACATATGAACATTACAAACGACATTCGGTATATCGGTGTCAACGATCACAAGATTGACTTGTTTGAAGGACAGTATGCGGTCCCCAATGGAATGGCATACAACTCTTATGTGATTCTGGATGACAAGATCGCGGTGATGGACACGGTGGACGCGGCCTTTACGCATGAGTGGCTGGATGCGCTGGAGGCAGCGCTGTGCGGAAGAAAGCCGAGTTACCTTATTGTTCAGCATATGGAGCCGGATCATTCAGGCAGCATCGTTAGTTTCATGAAGGTCTATCCGGAGACAAGAATTGTTGCCTCGGCGAAAGCCTTCGCAATGATGGGTCAGTTTTTCGGAACAGACTTTTCTGACAATAGAACCGTGGTCGGAGAGGGGGACACCCTCAGCCTGGGTCGGCATGAGCTGACATTTGTGACCGCACCCATGGTGCACTGGCCTGAGGTGATTGTCACCTATGACAGCACCGACAAAGTTTTGTTTTCCGCAGACGGCTTCGGAAAATTCGGCGCGCTGGATGTGGACGAGGACTGGGCTTGTGAGGCGCGCAGATACTATTTCGGCATTGTCGGCAAGTATGGCACACAGGTGCAGAACCTGCTGAAAAAGGCCGCAGGGCTGGACCTCGATATCATCTGCCCACTGCACGGTCCTGTGCTGACGGAAAACCTCGGCTACTATCTGAATCTGTATCATACATGGTCGTCCTATGCTGTGGAGAGCGAAGGCGTGATGATCGCTTATACTTCAGTATACGGGAATACAAGGAAAGCGGTCAAGCTGCTGGAGCAGAAGCTCCTTGCCAATGGCTGCCCGAAAGTGGTTGTATGCGATCTTGCACGGGAGGACATGGCAGAGGCGGTTGAGGATGCCTTCCGGTACGGAAAGCTGGTTCTTGCGACAACGACGTACAACGCCGATATTTTTCCGTTTATGCGTCAATTTATCGAACATTTGACAGAACGAGATTATCAGAACCGTACGGTCGCCTTGATCGAAAACGGTACCTGGGCACCTCTGGCGGCGAAGGTCATGAAGGGAATGCTGGAGAAGTGCAAGAATCTGACCTTTGCCGAGCCGATCGTTACCATCAAATCGGCCTTGAATGAGACAAGCAACGCACAGCTCGACGCCCTTGCCGGAGAACTGTCAAGGGATTATATTGCGCAGCACAGCGAAACGGCGAACAAAAATGATCTGTCTGCGCTGTTCAACATCGGCTATGGACTGTATGTTGTGACCTGTAATGACGGCGGCAAAGACAATGGTTTGATCGTCAACACGGTTTCTCAGGTAACGAATACCCCGAATCGCATTGCCGTGACCATCAACAAGGCGAACTATTCCCATCACATCATCAAGAAAACCGGAATCATGAATGTCAACTGCCTGTCAGTGGAAGCGCCGTTTCAGATTTTTGAGGCATTTGGCTTCCGCAGTGGTCGTGAGGTGGACAAGTTTGCGGACTGCCCGCCGCTTCGTTCGGACAACGGGCTTGCGTTCCTTCCGAGATATATCAATTCCTTTATGTCGTTGAAGGTTGAGCAGTATATCGATCTGGACACGCACGGAATGTTTATTTGCAGCATCACCGAGGCCAGGGTGATCTCAAACGCGGAGACAATGACGTATACCTACTATCAGAACAACGTGAAGCCAAAGCCCAAAACGGAGGGCAAAAAGGGCTTTGTTTGCAAGATCTGCGGTTGGGTATATGAGGGTGAGGAGCTGCCGGAGGACATCGTTTGTCCCCTTTGCAAGCATGGTGCAGCCGACTTTGAGCCGATCGCGTGACAAGCGGGATGCGCTTGGAATTCCATGTGCATTTTGCAACCGACGCGATCAAAGCCCGGACGTATGGTAATAGACATTGCGGCAGATGGCTGATTTTGCTGAAAAGAGGGAAAATTCATGGACACAAGAGTTGCGGTGATCAGTATTATTGTTGACAACCCGGTCAGTGTCGGCAAACTCAATGATTTACTGCACCAATATAGCGCTTATGTAATTGGCCGGATGGGTATTCCTTATCGGCAGAAGAACATCAACATCATTAGCATTGCCATTGATGCGCCACAGGATGTCATCAACGCGCTGACCGGTCTTTTGGGCAGACTGGACGGAGTATCCGCGAAAGCTGCCTATTCCAAGGTAAGCGAATAGAATAAGGAGAATACATCCCCCCTGACGCTGAAACGGAGTTGAAGCGAAAGATGCGATTTCATACTAGTTCTTGATAAAAAGAAGCTTTTATAGCGCCGCAGGCGCGTCAAGAACTTATGAGACGGCTTTTGCGGCAGTCTGCCGCAAAAGGGCGACGCAAATTGTGGCGCCTTTCTGATAAAAATGAAAGATTTTATCAGGAAACAGTATCAATGCCGCATCTTTTTCGGGAAAGGATGCGGCATTTGTTGTAGTATGAATTGTTCAGAGGCAAATTATTGCAGTAGCTTGATCGACACGCTTTGCAGCAGGCACAGCCTGACGGAGGCGGAGTATGAATATCTGCTTGACCATGTGTCTGCGGATACTGCGGATTATGCTGCGCAGCAGGCGGTCGCGGTGCGCAGGCGAATTTACGGAAACGAAATCTATATCCGCGGACTGATCGAGATCAGCAACTATTGCAGGAACGACTGCTTTTACTGCGGCATCCGGCGAAGCAATCGGCAGTGCAAAAGATACCGGCTTCAGAAAGAGCAGATCCTTGCGTGCTGCGACGAGGGGTATTTGCTGGGCTTTCGCACCTTTGTGCTGCAGGGCGGGGAGGATGCGTTCTTTACTGATGAGGTACTGTGCGATATTGTCCGGTCCGTCAAACGCAGATACCCGGACTGCGCGATTACGCTGTCTCTCGGGGAAAAGTCCAGAGAAAGCTACGCGGCGCTGTTTCAGGCGGGTGCGGATCGGTACCTCTTACGGCATGAAACGGCGGACAGTCTGCATTACGGGAAACTGCATCCGAAAGAGCTGTCTTTGCAGCGGCGGCTACAGTGCCTGCATGATTTAAGAGAGATCGGTTATCAGGTAGGATGCGGCTTTATGGTCGGCTCCCCCTATCAGACCAATCAAACCATCGCAAAGGATTTAAAACTGATTGAGACATTTTCTCCCGATATGTGCGGCATCGGACCATTTATTCCCCACCATGCGACACCTTTTGCAGGATTCCCTGCAGGGACGCTTGCAATGACGACCTTTTTGCTGTCGCTGGTGCGGCTGATTTCCCCGAATATTCTGCTTCCGGCGACTACCGCTCTCGGCACGATCCACCCCTTCGGCAGGGAAAAGGGAATCCTGGCAGGAGCCAATGTGGTGATGCCGAACCTGTCTCCGCCGGATGTTCGGGCACAGTATGAGCTTTATGACAACAAGCTCTGCACCGGCGAAGAATCTGCGCAAAGCAAGAAAGAACTGGAAGAACGCATGGCGGCGATCGGTTATACGGTCGTCACAGCACGCGGTGATATCAAGCGTAACCAAATAATCTAAAGGGAAAGAGACTCTGACCCTAAAGAAAGGAAACAAACAAATGGCAAACTACGACCCAAAGTCACGGAAAGCAGAGGAATTCATCAACCATGAGGAGATCCTCGAAACCATCCGCTATGCGGAGGAAAACAAAAACAATGTGGAATTGATCGACCGGCTTCTTGAAAAAGCAAGACCGAAAAAGAACGGGCGCGGCGTACATTGCGCGGGACTGACGCACAGAGAAGCATCCGTCCTGCTTGCCTGTGAAATCCCGGAAAAAGTCGAAGAAATGTACCGATTGGCGGAGGAAATCAAGCTGGCCTTCTACGGCAATCGTATCGTTATGTTCGCGCCGCTGTACCTTTCCAATTATTGCGTCAACGGCTGCGTCTACTGCCCATATCATTTGAAGAATAAGCATATTTGCCGAAAAAAGCTGACGCAGGAGGAAATCAGAAACGAGGTCATCGCCCTGCAGGATATGGGACATAAGCGCCTGGCCATTGAAGCAGGGGAGGACCCGATTCACAACCCGCTGGAATATATTCTGGAATCGATACAGACAATTTACGGTATCCAGCACAAAAACGGCGCGATTCGCCGTGTCAATGTCAACATTGCCGCAACCACTGTAGAAAACTACCGCAGGCTGAAAGAAGCGGGAATCGGTACATATATCCTCTTTCAGGAGACGTATCATCAAGAGAGTTATCTGAAGCTGCATCCTACCGGACCAAAACATGACTATGCCTACCATACGGAGGCAATGGACCGGGCAATGGAGGGCGGTATTGACGATGTAGGGCTTGGAGTCCTGTTTGGTCTGGAGCTGTACAAGTATGAATTCGCGGGGCTTTTGATGCACGCGGAGCATCTGGAGGCGGTTCACGGAGTTGGTCCGCATACCATCAGCGTTCCGCGGCTTAAACGCGCTGACGATATTGATCCCGACACCTTTGATAACGGCATTTCCGACGACATGTTTCTGAAGATCATTGCCTGTATCCGGATCGCCGTTCCATATACCGGCATGATCATTTCAACAAGGGAGTCTCAAGCGGTGCGTGAAAGAGCACTGCGTGTGGGTATTTCCCAAATCAGCGGCGCTTCCCGTACCTCTGTGGGCGGTTATACCGAGGCGGAGCGCCCGCACGATTCCGAGCAGTTCGATGTGTCGGATCAGCGCAGTCTGGACGAAGTGGTGCGCTGGCTGATGGTACAGGGCTTTCTTCCTTCCTTCTGCACCGCCTGTTATCGCGAGGGGAGAACGGGTGACCGCTTCATGAGTCTGTGCAAGAGCGGTCAAATTCTCAACTGCTGTCATCCGAATGCGCTGATGACGCTGGCAGAGTTCCTGACCGATTATGCTTCGGAAGAAACGAAGCAGGTCGGCAACGCA
This sequence comes from uncultured Clostridia bacterium, assembly GCA_946059285.1. The sequence continues at coordinate 1,787 of CAMGMW010000009.1, read as the reverse complement.
CTGATCGAAGAAGAGCTTGCGAGAATCCCAAAGGAAACAGTCAGGAAGATTGCAAGGCAGAGCATTGAGGATATCAGGACGTCCAACCGCCGTGATTTCCGATTCTGATGGAGGTGGAGCATGGGACTGAACAGTACGCCTGTGGCAAACAGAGTGCACATCGGCTTTTTCGGATGCCGCAACGCAGGCAAATCCAGCCTGGTCAATGCTGTGACGGGACAGGACCTTGCCGTTGTATCAGATATCAAGGGGACAACAACGGACCCCGTCACCAAGACGATGGAGCTGCTGCCGCTTGGACCGGTCGTGATCATTGATACGCCCGGCTTTGACGATTCGGGGGAGCTGGGGGAGAAGCGGCTCCGGAAGACAAGACAAATTCTGAACAAAACTGACATTGCCGTTCTTGTTGTTGACAGTATGGTCGGCTTGCGAGAGTATGACGAACAGCTTTTAGAGATTTTCCGGGAGAAAAACATTCCGTATGTCATCGCCATGAATAAGGCGGAGCACTGCGAAGCTTGCGCGGAAGACGACCATACGATTTTCGTCAGCGCGCTGACGGGCAGGAATATTCACGCGCTGAAAGAAATGCTGGCGCATCTGCGTCCGCCGGAGGCGGCGGCACCGCTTGTCTCCGATCTGATCAGGCGCGGTGAGTTGGTGGTCTTGGTCACCCCGATGGATGAATCCGCGCCGAAGGGGAGACTGATTCTCCCACAGCAGCAGGTGCTCCGTGATGTACTGGATTGCGGTGGAATTGCAGTCGTAACAAAGGAAACAGAGCTTGCCGAAACACTCCAAAAACCCGGTATTTCGCCGGCACTGGTGATCACCGACAGCCAGGCGTTCCGCTATGTGGCCTCCATTGTGCCGGACAGCATTCCGCTCACATCCTTCTCTATTTTGATGGCAAGGCACAAGGGCTTTCTTCAGACGGCGATCAAGGGTCTGCATGCAATCGACCGTTTGCAGGACGGAGACACGGTGCTCATCGCCGAGGGCTGCACGCATCATCGCCAATGTAACGATATCGGCACTGTTAAGATACCCAGATGGCTCATGGAGCATACGGGGAAGCAGATCAGCATTAAAACCTGCTCGGGGACGGAATTTCCGGAGGAGCTGTCCGAGTATGCGCTTGTGATTCATTGCGGCGGCTGTATGCTCAATGAGCGGGAAATACAATATCGCATGAAATGCGCGATCGATCAGGGCGTGCCTTTTACCAATTACGGCACGCTGATCGCACACACCGCGGGGATTCTGCAGCGCAGCCTCCGCGCATTTCCGAAGGAACGGTAAAACAAACATAAGAAAGGAGAAGGAACATGGCGGAAATCAAATTGACAAACCAGAACTTTGAGGCAGAGGTACTGCAATCGGAGCAGCCTGTACTGGTGGACTTCTGGGCCGCATGGTGCGGACCGTGCCGCATGGTGGCGCCGATTGTAAAGGAAATCGCATCGGAACTGGAGCATCAGGTTAAGGTCGGAAAAATCAATGTAGACGAAGAACCGGAGCTTGCCACACGCTTCCGGATAGACAGCATTCCAACCCTGATGGTATTTAAAGACGGAAAGGTTGTCAGTAAGGCGGTAGGCTACCGTCAGAAGGAACAGATCCTATCCATGCTGCATATCTGATACTATTTTCTGATAAAAAGATTTTTATCAGAAAGGCCGCAGTTTGCGTCGCCCTTTTGCGGCAGACCGCCGCAAAAGCCGCCTCATAAGTTCTTGACGTGCCTGCGGCGCAATAAAAAGCTGCTATTTATCAAGAACTAG
>CAMGMW010000008.1 GCA_946059285.1 uncultured Clostridia bacterium | reverse complement strand
TGCAATTTTGTGGCTTGTCAAAAAAGTCCGACAGGACTTTTTTGACAAGCTGAAGGACAGACAGCCGCTTGCGGCTGTCTGTCCTTGCGTCAAAAAGACGGTTTTGATACGCTGAACTGCCCGCCGGAAGGCGGGCAGTTTGCTTAGCTTAAATATCTTGCTTTCAGCGCCTGCACCATGTCTATATAGCTTTTTCGGCAATCTGCCGGGCGGTCATCCTGCAGGGCTTGGTAGCATGGCGAAAGCCAGCGTTCCCGGATCTCTCCGTAACGGACCGCGGGGTTGTCGCAATACTCAATGCAGGCTACGATCGCCGGAGCAATTTCATAATACTCCCGAATCAGCGCCTCACCGCCATCGCTGTTTTTCAGCCAGCCGTCCCGGAAGCGGCGGAACGCCGTCAGCTCCGCACAGTCGTCGGGCTTTCCCTCAAAGGAACAAGTGGCGGTGGTGATGAAGCAAAAACGGAATTTGCGGAAGCCGCTTATGAGCGTATCATAATCGCCGGGGGTCCATTCCTCTTTTGGATATCGTTCCTTCCACTGGCGGTGCAGCTCCTCACGGAACGGCTCGGAAAGATCAAGCTTCATCCGCCGCACCATCGGCGTCAGGAAAATGGCCAGCACGACTTTGACCTCAAAAAACAGCTCATGCCGTTTGTTATTCTTGGCAAAACGGGAATCGCCTTCGATGCGCGCCGTTATCGCATCCATCAAAACCCCGCACATCTCCCGCACGAGCGCATCGCTGCCGTCGGGATACTGCACAGCGCAGCGGTCCATCCGCTCAAACAAGTCGCGGTTCTCCGCCTCGTATTGCTCATAAGTGGGGATGAAATCCTTCTTTGACAGCTTCTTATAATGATCGGGATATTTGAGCACACAATCCGGCAAATGCTCCCGCAGATACTCCAGATCATCTTCACACCGCACCGTCATCGCCGGCTTGTCCTGCAGAACCTCCAGCCGCATACGCTCACCGCAATACATACAGGAAAACTCTTCCAGATCCGCCGGAACCTCCAGCGGTTTCCCGCAGTGTGGGCAATTCCCTTTGATCGTTTCAGCCATAGTGACTCACTCCTTTATTCTTCTATTTTTCCATATTTTTGCCCCGCTGTCAACCGCGACTTCAACTTTTTCTCCCTTGTTCACATTTTTTTAATTTCATGGGAAATACTACGAAGGAAAAGAGGGGATTTTGATGCAGGCATTTCTCTGTGGCACGCGGTTATTCTTCGGCGCACATGCGCTCGACGCGCTGGAAACGCTGGGCGCAAAGCGGGTTTTACTGGTCACCGACCGCTTTTTTACGGAAAACGGAATCACCGACCGCGTCTGCGCAAAGCTGCCCGGCGCACAGGTGAAGGTGTTTGCCGAGGTCTGCCCCGATCCGCCCCTGACCCTGATCGCACAGGGCGTACAGGTTGTGCAGGAATTACAGCCGGATACGGTTCTGGCGTTGGGCGGCGGCTCTGCCATCGACTGCGCCAAGGGGATCGTCTCCCTCAGCGCTTCGGATGCGCGGCTGGTCGCGATTCCCACCACCTCCGGCACCGGTTCCGAGGTGACTTCCTTTGCCATTTTAACCCATGAGGGAGTCAAGCATCCGCTGGTGGAGGACCGCATTCGTCCCGCATGGGCAATTTTGGATGATTCTCTGCTGCAGGCGCTGCCCAGATCCCTCATTGCGGATGCGGGGATGGACGTGCTTTCCCATTGTCTGGAGGCAGTTGCCGCGAAAAATGCCTCTCCCGTCACCGATGCACTGGCGATGTCCGCCTTTCGTACGGCGCTGCACCTGCTGCCCGCCTCCTTCGACGGAAAGACAGACGTGCGGGGGGAGATTCACATCGCCGCGACGATGGCGGGACTTGCCTTTGACAACGCGGGACTGGGCATCTGCCATGCGCTGTCCCATGCGCTCGGCGGCGCTTTCCATGTTGCACACGGACGGCTCAACGGCATCCTGCTGCCCCATGTGCTCCGCTTCAACGCAGAGGCGGCGCACGAACCCTACGCACGGCTGGCCGCTTTTTGCGGGCTGTCCGGACCGCATGGGCTGATCTTTGCCCTGCAGCGTCTGCGAAGCCGCCTGCGGCTCCCCGCGACGCTGACGGAGGCGGGCATTGCGCGTGAGGAGCTGCTCAAGGCGGAGGGCGCGCTCTGTCAGGCTGCCCTCCGGGATCCCTGCGGCGAGAGCAACCCCCGTCCCGTGACCGAGGAAGCTCTGCGGTCGCTGCTGCGCAGTGCCTTATGAGTGCGGAGAGACTTCTATCGGTGGGAATTGATATCGGCACCACCACCACGCAGCTTGTGTTTTCGCGTCTTCATCTGCAGAACGAGGGAAACGCTTTCAGTGTGCCGAAATTTTCCATCACGGAAAAAGAGATTCTTTACCGAAGCGCCATCCATTTTACGCCGCTGCGGTCGGAAACCGAGATCGATGTGCAGTCTGTGAAGGAAATCGTGCAGGCGGAATATGCGGCTGCCGGGATCGACAAGGCACAGGTGCGCACCGGCGCGGTCATCATCACGGGAGAGACCGCCCGCAAGGAAAACGCACGGGAGGTGCTGGAGGCGCTGAGCGGCTTCGCCGGAGATTTCGTCGTTGCTACGGCGGGTCCTGCGCTGGAAAGCGTGCTGGCAGGCAAGGGCTCCGGCAGCGCGGCCTACTCCGAAGAACACCACTGTGCCGTGCTGAATCTGGACATTGGCGGCGGCACCACGAACCTTGCGCTGTTTGAAAACGGCGATCTGCGGGATACCGGCTGTCTGAATGTCGGCGGGCGGCTGATCAAACTGGAGACAGACGGCACGGTGACATATGTTTCCCCGGTGCTGGAGCCGCTGGTTTCGATCCGTCCGGGCGCTCGGCTGACCGAACGGGAGCTGGAGCCCGTCCTTGCCCTTCTGGTATCCGTTCTGGAGCAGGCGGTCGGGCTGCGTCCGAAGGACGCGACCTTTTCCCATTTCGTTACGGACAAAGCGGTATCGCTTCCGGAGGGACGGACGCCGCTGCTGTCCTTTTCCGGCGGGGTTGCCGACCTGATCGGCGCGGCAGACCATGCGCCGCTGCAATACGGAGACCTCGGTGTCCTGCTCGGACGTGCTATCGCAAAGTCCGAACTGATGAAGCACCGACTGACGTATTCCGGAGAGACGATCCGCGCCACGGTCATCGGTGCGGGCAGCCACACCACGGAGCTGTCCGGCAGCACCATTTTCTATGACCGGGTACAGTTTCCGCTGAAAAATCTACCGGTTGCAGCGCTGACCGAGGCGGAGGAACAGCTTTCCTCCGAGGCGCTTGCCGCCCGCATCCGGCAGCGCGTCGCGCTGTTTTCTTCCGACGGGGAACTGACCCAGACAGTGCTTGCGCTGCACGGCGGGCAAAACCTGCGGTTTTCAGAATTATGTAAACTGGCCGATGGCGTGGCGATGGGGCTTCGTCCCACGGCGGAGGCGGGACTCCCCCTCATCATCGCCGTGCGCGCCGATATGGGCAAGGCGCTGGGACAGGCGGTTGAGATGCTGCTGCCCGGTATACCGGTGGTCTGTCTGGACAGCGTAGCGCTGGCGGACGGAGCATATCTGGACATCGGTGCGCCGGTCGCCGGTGGGCAGGCACTGCCCGTTGTGGTCAAGACGCTGGCGTTATAAGCCGGGGCTTGGCAGGAAGAAGCGTGCCGCTGCGGGAGGAAAGCGGTGCGGCAATTTGAACGGGAGCCGCATTTTGCTCCGTCCGCCGCGACATATCGGGTCGGAGTTTGAAAATGCAATTCCCCGGCAAATTTCGCGTTCCCCATATGAAACAAAAGGAGATGCTGACTTGAAGCTGAAGACGCTGCTGTTTGGAAAAACATACGCTTTCCGGGATGTCAAGGACGTGCTGGCAAAGGCAAATGAGGAGAAATCCGGCGACCGTCTGGCGGGGATCGCCGCGGAAAACGCGGAAGAACGGGTGGCGGCAAAGGTGGTTTTGTCTGAGATGCTGCTGTCCGAGCTGCGGGAAAATCCGGTGGTGCCCTATGAGTCGGACGAGGTTACCCGCATCATTCAGGACGATGTCAACGAGCCGATCTACGAAAAAATCCGCGGCTGGACCGTTTGCCAACTGCGGGAATGGCTGCTGGCGGAAACAACCTCCTGCGCGGACATCCGCCGTATTTCCAGGGGTCTGACCTCAGAGATGGTGGCGGCGGTCTGCAAGCTCATGAGCAACCTCGACCTCATCACCGCCGCAAAAAAAATCACGGTCACTGCGCACTGCAACACCACCATCGGACTGCCGGGGACGCTTTCGTGCCGCCTGCAGCCGAACCACCCCACAGATGATCCGGACGGGATCATCGCCTCGGTGCTGGAGGGTCTGAGCTTCGGCGCGGGCGACGCGGTGATCGGACTGAATCCCGCGGGCGACACGGCGGAAAGCGTCAAGCGCATTCTGACCCGCTTTGAGGAAGTGAAGAATCGCCACCAAATCCCCACCCAAACCTGTGTTCTGGCGCATGTTACGACGCAGATGCGAGCCATAGAGGCGGGAGCGCCCGCCGATCTGATCTTCCAGTCCATTGCGGGCTCGCAGAAGGGGAATGAGGCGTTCGGCTTCGACGGCAGGACCATCGAGCAGGCGCGGCAGCTTGCGCTGACACGCGGCACGGCGGACGGACCGAACGTGATGTATTTTGAAACGGGACAGGGTTCCGAGCTGTCCTCCGAGGCGCACAACGGTGCCGATCAGGTGACAATGGAGGCGCGCTGCTACGGCTTTGCCAAACGGTATCAGCCGTTTCTGGTCAATACGGTGGTGGGCTTCATCGGTCCGGAGTACCTCTACGACGCACGGCAGGTGATTCGCGCCGGGCTGGAGGATCACTTTATGGGCAAGCTGACCGGTATTCCCATGGGCTGCGACGCCTGCTATACCAACCATATGAAGGCGGATCAGAATGATATAGAGAACCTCGCTGTGCTTTTGACGGCGGCGGGCTGCAACTATTTCATGGGCATCCCCCACGGAGACGATGTGATGCTCAACTATCAGACGACAGGCTTCCATGAAACGGCGACGCTGCGGGAACTGTTCGGGCTGACCGCCATCGTGCCGTTCCAGGCATGGCTGGAAAAAATGGGCTTTGTGGAGAACGGAAAGCTCACCGCCAAAGCCGGAGACGGCTCCGCGCTGCTGTAGGAGGGAGAATACGCGCATGAACAAGGAAGAACTGAAAACCATCGTGGTGCAGATGCTGCGGGAGCTGCACACGCAGGACAAGCCCGAGCCGACCGTCAAGGCAAGTGAATACAAACCCACGGATTCCAAGGCGGACGGCGGCGTTCTGCCGGATATCACGGCCGTCGATCTGCGGCAGCAATATCTGGTGGAGCAGCCGCAAAATGCCGCCGCATTTCTGGCGCTGAAGCAAAAGACCCCCGCCCGTCTGGGGCTGGGGCGGGCGGGCACACGCTACAAGACGGCGACCCTCCTGCGCTTCCGTGCCGACCATGCCGCCGCACAGGACAGTGTATTTTCTCCGGTCCATGCGGAGTTCTATCAGAAAAACGACCTGGTCTTTGTTCAGACGGAATGTAAGGACAAGGACGAATATCTGACCCGTCCCGATAAGGGCAGGCGCTTTGACGCGGAAAATCAGGCGATCATCCAAAAGACCTGCAAGGGGCAGCGCGTCCTGCTGCTGATCGGCGACGGACTGTCCTCCGCCGCCATCGAAGCCAACGCACTGGACTGCGCCGCCGCCATCCGACAGGGCTTAAAAACCTACGGCATCGAGGTGGGACCGTCGCTGTTCATCCAATACTGCCGTGTGGGCGCTTCCGACCACATCGGAGACCTGACCGGCTGTGAGTTGGTGTGCCTGCTGGTGGGAGAACGTCCGGGACTGGTCACCAACGAATCCATGTCCGCATATCTCACCTATCGACCTCACCGGGGCATTTCCGAATCCAAACGCACCGTTGTCTCGAACATCCACAGGCAGGGCATTTCCGCCATTGAGGCAGGTGCCCATATTGCGGGGCTGATCGACCGCATTTTGAAGCAGAAGGCTTCCGGCGTCGATCTGGTACAGGAGGCGCCGGCATGAGGGGGGACGCGATTCCGGTAAAGCTGCTTTCCATGCGGCTGATCTCCAATGCCGACGACGGGCTGTGCCGTGCGCTCGGTCTGGAGCGTCGGCACAAGTCCATCGGAGTGATCTCGACGGACTGTGACGATGCGACCTATATCGCGCTGGATGAGGCGACAAAAGCCGCCAATGTGGAGGTGGTCTACGCCCGCAGTCTCTACGCAGGCGCGTCCAACGCCACCACAAAGCTGGCGGGTGAGGTCATTGGAATTCTGGGAGGCGAGAATCCTTCGGAGGTACGCAGCGGGCTGTCCGCCGCAGCGGCGGCGCTGCGCGATGTCTGCTTCCAGACGGCAAACAATGCGGGGGATATCGTCTATCTGGCACACTGCGTCTCCCGCACGGGAAGCTATCTCTCCCGCATTGCCCACATCCCCGCCGGACAGGCCCTAGCGTACCTTATTGCGCCGCCGGTGGAGGCAATGGTAGGTCTGGACGCGGCGCTGAAAGCCTCCGATGTGACTTTGACGGAATTTTTTGCACCGCCCAGTGAGACAAACTTTGCCGGAGGTCTGCTGACTGGCACGCAGTCTGCCTGCCGTGCGGCATGCGATGCGTTTGCCGCCGCCGTATGGGATGTGGCGGAACGACCGATGGAGCCGCACTAGAGCGGACCCCGAAAAAGCGGACAGAAAATACGAAGCGCGTTAAAAACAACCGCCTGCGATGCGGTTTCGCGCTCGCAGGCAAGAAAACGAGGCGCACGATGCGCCGCCTGTCCGATGAAAATCATAGTATCAGGAGGAAGAAATGATGGACCTTGACCGTGATCTTCGCTCGAGGCAGGAAACACGGGCGTTGATCGTGGCGGCGGAAGCCGCCTATCAGGAGCTGAGACACTTCAGCCAAGAGCAGCTTGACCGCATCACCGAAGCGATCTGCGCCGCGGGCAATCAAAATGCCGCACTGCTGGCACGCATGGCCTGTGAGGAGACGGGCTTCGGCAACGCGAAAGACAAGGAAGAAAAAAACCGCTTTGCCGCGCAGCGGGTCTATGACGCGATCCGTGGCATGAAAACGGTGGGCATTTTGCGGGAGGACGCCGAAACGCGCATTTGGGACGTAGGCGTTCCGGTGGGTGTCATCGCGGGCATTGTCCCTTCTACAAATCCTACCTCGACAGTGATCTATAAGGCGATGATCGCGCTGAAAGCGGGCAGCCCCATCGTCTTCTCCCCTCATCCAAACGCCGTCAAATGCACCTGCAAGGCGGCGGAGCTGGTCGCCGAGGCGGCGTATGCGGCCGGATGTCCCAAGGGGGCCATTGGCTGCATTACCACGCCGACGATGGACGCTGTGCAGGAGCTGATGCATCATGAATACACCCGGCTGATCCTCGCCACGGGCGGCGGCGCGATGGTACACGCCGCTTACTCCTCCGGGAAGCCCGCCATCGGGGTCGGCGCGGGCAACGGACCTGCCTATATCCACAAGTCCGCAAATATCCGGCAGGCCGCTGCCGACATCATCTGCTCGAAAACCTTCGACAACGGTACCGTGTGCGCCTCGGAACAGAGCGTCATCACTGAGCGCTGCTGTGAAGCGGAGGTGCGGGAAGCTTTTCGGGCGCAGGGCTGTTATTTCCTCTCGACCGAGGAGGCCGCGAAGGTGGCAGGGCTTCTGCTGCGCCCCAACGGGACGATCAATCCGAAGGTTGTGGGCAAGCGTGCCTGCGAGGTGGCAAAGATGGCGGGTGTGACGGTGCCGGAGCAGACGCCGGTGCTGATCGCCAGAGAAACGGAGGCGGGGCCCACGCGCCCGTATTCCAGAGAAAAGCTCTGCCCGATTCTTGCCTTCTTTGTGGAGGAAAACGAGGACACGATTTTAAAGCGGATTTGCGAGGTGCTCTACGGAGAGGGCGCGGGACACACCTTTGTCATCCATGCGACGGACGAGGCGGTGATCCGTCGATTCGCGCTGCAGGTTCCCGTTTCCCGCTTTCTGGTCAACACGCCGGCGTCGCTGGGCGGCATCGGTGCGACCACGCGTCTGTTCCCCGCCCTGACGCTGGGCTGCGGCGCGGTGGGCGGCAGCTCCTCGTCGAACAACATCGGTCCGCTGGATCTGATCAATCTGCGCCGCGTGGCGTGGGGCAGCGTGCAGAAAGCAAGACCGCCCGTGTCGCTCGATGCTTCCCTGATTGACGCACTGGCGGAGCAAATCCTGAAAAAACTGATATGATTTGGAGGAACAAGCAATGAATGTCAACACAAATGCACTGGGTATGGTCGAAACCCGAGGCTTAGTCGGCGCGATTGAGGCCGCCGATGCGATGGTCAAGTCCGCAAATGTCCAGCTCGTCGGCAAGGAGCAGGTCGGCGGCGGTCTGGTTACCGTGATGGTACGCGGCGACGTAGGCGCGGTGAAGTCCGCCACCGATGCCGGCGCGGCTGCCGCGGAAAAAGTGGGTGAGCTGATTTCCGTTCATGTGATCCCCCGCCCTCACAGTGAGGTGGACGCTATTTTGCCAAAGGGACTTGCGAATACGTCCGCTGAAGGCTGATGCTTTATACGGAGGAATCCGTACGCGCCGGGATCCGGGTGCGGGACGGTAAACGGGTGTTTTTTCTGGGGGAGGGGGATCGCCTCTCTCCCGCGGCGAAGGCATGGCTGCAGAAGGAAAGCATTTCTGTGGTCGACCGTCGTGAACAGGCGCCGAAGCAGTATACCACCCTGTTCGGCGCTGTTCTGACGGAAAAGCCGGAGCACATGACCCACCTGGCGGGCAATACACTGGTGTTCAAGGATCATCCGCGCATCGCGTTCCGCGGGATGATCGACGCGCTGGAGGCGGAGATCCTGCTGTGTCAGCAGACCGCCTCCGACCGCCCCGCACTGGTGGACGCACTGCAGGAGATGCTGGATTTTGTGCGCAGCCTCATACGCGCCGACGTACTGGGCGAGCCGGTCAGGACGGTCCGACTGTGCGGTCTGGACGCCGCGCAGCTGCGCGAGCACAGTCACGATCCGGCAAAGTACTACGGACAGCCCCATTTTATGCCGTCGCACACCGACAGTCCGGCGCTGCTTCATGTCAACCGCGTGCGGACGCTGGTGCGGCAGACGGAGCTTGCGTGTTACCGTGCCTTCCGTGACGCGGACGGCAACGTGGTGCGGGAGGATATGGTCCTTGCACTGAATCGCTTGTCCAGCCTGTGCTGGATCCTGATGATCCGCCTGAAGGTGGGAAAACTGTAGCGACGATACCGGAAAAGGTAGCACGATTCTTTTTTTCAGGAGGAAACGCATATGGATACCCTTGCAGAACGGATCGCGCAGGCATTACAGCAGCGAATGTTCATCGAATTGGAAGCCTCCGGACGGCATGTGCATCTGACAAAGCAGGATGCGATGACCCTGTTCGGACACCCGTTGACACGGCAGCGCCCGCTGTCCCAGCCGGGACAATTCGTATGCAATGAGCGCGTGTCTCTGATCACGTCAAAGGGCCGGCTGGACCGGGTCGCCGTACTCGGTCCGGAGCGTTCCCGGTCGCAGGTAGAGCTGTCTCTGACCGATTGTGTGGCGCTGGGCATTTCCGCGCCGGTCCGCCTGTCCGGGGAAATTGACGGAACGCCGGGCATCACCGTCGCGGCCGGTGAACGACAGATCATCCTGCCGGAAGGTGTGATTGTTGCGCAGCGTCATATCCATATGACGCCGGATGACGCGCAGACACGCGGCGTCCACGACAGAGACACCGTCCGCCTGCGGGTCTTTACCGCACGTCCGTTGATTTTTGACGATGTTCTTGTGCGTGTCAGCCCCGATTTTTGCACCTATGCCCATCTGGACTTTGATGAAGCCAACGCCTGCGGCTATCACAAGGGCGATCTTGGCATGCTCGTGCCATGAATGAGCAGCTGATCGAGGAGGTTGTCGCCGAGGTGCTCCGACGGGAGGAGCAGCCGACGGCGCTGCTGCTTGGAAAAAAGCCGAACCGAGCGTTGGGCTGGCGATATGTGCTTTCCGGGACGTATCATGCGGTGGTCATCGGTTCCATGAGCGCGGGTACGCTTTTGCAGTTTCCGGACGAGGCGTGCGCGCAGGCGCTGCTGGAAGGAAAACCTGTGTATGTCTGCGAGGAGGGACTGGAATACCGCCGGTACGCCAAAACCGCCAACCGTGCGCTCTGGAGCAGACTGTTGGCAGCGGAGCGGCAGATGAAGCAGCTCGGCGTGCAATTTCTCCACAGTGAAGGCGGGCAGCTTTTGACCGCCGAGACGGTGCGCCGCCTGAAGCGGGAGGGCAAGCCGCTGCCCGCAGGCTGCAGGCTGACGCCGCTTGCGCGGGACATCTGGGAGGGCAGGCAATGAGAATCGGTATTGTGAACGGTCCTGTCTGGGCAACCAAAAAATGCCCCGCGCTGACGGGGCAAATTCTTCTGTCCGTGGAGTCGGACGGAATGACCTATATCGCCGCTGATCTTGTCGGCGCGGGTTCGGGGGATCGGGTCATCCTTGCCTTTGGCGGCGCGGCACGGCTGGATTGCGCCGGTGTCCCCATCGACGCGGCGATCATTGCAATTCTGGACGAAATGAGGGACACACATGTCCGTGGATAAAGTTATTTTTTGGCTGATGGCTGTGTTTATGATACTGGGCGCGTTGGACCGAATCTTCGGCAGCCGTCTGGGATTGGGCAAGCAGTTTGAAGAGGGCATCCTCGCCATCGGATCTCTGGCGCTGTCCATGCTGGGTATTCTGGCATTGGCGCCGGTGCTGGCAAAGCTGCTGCGTCCTGTGCTGGTGCCGGTCTACGGCTTTCTCGGTGCGGACCCCGCCATGTTTGCCGGCTCCATTCTTGCCAACGACATGGGCGGCGCGCCGCTGGCGGCGGAGCTGGCGCAGAGCGTGGAGGCGGGGCAATTCGGCGGGCTGATCGTCGGCTCCATGCTGGGCGCGACCGTCGTTTTCACCATTCCCGTCTCCCTCGGCATTTTGCGGAAGGAGGATCATCCCGCGCTGGCAAAGGGTGTGCTGGCGGGCGTCATCACCGTCCCGGTGGGCGCGTTTGTCGGCGGACTGATCGCCGGCTTCCCTGTGCTCATGGTTTTGCGGAATCTCGTCCCCATTGTCCTGTTTGCGCTGCTCATTGCGCTGGGGCTGTGGAAATTTGAGCGCGGCATGATCCGCGGCTTCCTTTGGTTCGGGAAGCTGATCCTTGCTGTCATCACCGTCGGACTTGCAGCCGCAGTGTTTCAGGAGCTGACCGGTCGGACGCTCATCCCCGGCATGGCGCCTCTTTCCGAGGGGGTGGAGGTTGTCGCCGGCATCGGCTTTGTGCTGGCGGGCGCGTTTCCGCTGGTCTACGCCATCACCAAGCTGTTCAAAAAGCCGCTGCTGAAGCTGGGCAGACTGCTGGGCATCAACGATGTTGCCGCTGCGGGCATGGTGGCAAGCCTCGCGAATTCCATTCCTATGTTCGGTATGGTCAAGGACATGGATGAACGCGGCAAGGTGGTAAACGTCGCCTTCGCCGTTTCCGCTGCGTTTGTATTCGGAGACCACCTGGGTTTCACCGCCGGCTTTGACCCGTCCATGCTGGTGCCGGTGATTATCGGCAAGTTGGTCGGCGGCATCAGCGCTGTGGCAATGGCAATTTTACTGACAAGGAGTAAAAAACATGGACAGGCAGCAGCTTGAGACGCTCATCCGTCAGATTTTGGCGGAAAAGCTGGGGGAAAACCCGGTCAAATTCTTTTCTCCCGCAGTCTGCGTCACTGAGGCAGACCGCCTCGATACGGGAAATCCTGCGGACCGGGTGTATACGCACGATCTGTTTTCTCTCGACCAGTCGCCCCGGCTGGGGGTCGGTCTGATGGTGATGGAGCAGACCACCTTTCCGTGGACGCTGAACTATGACGAGGTGGATTTTGTGCTGGATGGCACGCTGACCATTACTACGCCGCAGGGCGAGGTGACCGCCCGCGCCGGAGAGGGTATTTTGATTCCGAAAGGGAGCAGCATCCGTTTTTCCGCACCCGATCATGCCCGTTTTCTCTATATCACCTATCCGGCCAACTGGCAGGGATGACAGAGAGAGGAAAAAGGACGCAATCTGTGGGGCCTTGCCTGATTCCCGCAGCAAAGGCGCCCTGCCTGCAATGCGAAAAAGTGTAGAATTTTGCTTGACAAGCGCCTTTTTCATGTTACAATAAAGAAAAAATTTGCAGCCATAGCTGAGGTTGCGGCATACATCAGTATCTTCGCAAAATGCGGCGGACAGCCGTGCGGAGAGAAAGGGTCTGCCGCCGAAGTGCGTCCGCGTCTGTCCGGCGCTGTCGTGCTGGGTCTATGCAGAAGATGCATAGGACTGTCATTCCTTTGGGAGACTTCAAAAACGGATCATCATGGGGCAGAAAAGCCGCCGCCCTGCAGATGGGAAATTTTCAGGAGCGACCTTTGGAATGGAGCGCAACTGTGGAGCGTCTGAAAAGGTCCTTCGCTCTGTGCGCCCGCTTTGCGGCTGTACAGGGTATTTTTTGATTCTGTCGGAGGTAGGACCATGAAAAAGACGCCGTTTGTTACATTGGAAAAAGCGCGCGAGATCGCCGCGCAGATTCCGACACCCTTCCACCTGTATGATGAGGCGGGCATCCGCCGCGCTGTCCGCATGTTGCGGGACGCTTTCGCGTGGAACGCGGGCTTTAAGGAGTATTTTGCCGTCAAAGCGACGCCGAATCCCTATATCCTTTCGATCCTGCACGAGGAGGGGTGCGGCTGCGACTGCGCCACCTATACCGAGCTGCTGCTTGCCGAGGCATGCGGCATCACGGGCAGGGAGGTCATGTTCTCCTCCAATGTCACGCCTGTGCAGGATATGAAAAAGGCGTTTGACATGGGCGCTTACATAAACATCGACGACGCGAGCTATGTCAACTTTTTGGAGACGACGTGCGGCATCTCCGAGACGGTCTGCTGCCGCTATAATCCCGGCGGGAGTTTCTCCTGCGGCAACACCATCATGGATATGCCCCGCGATGCAAAATACGGCATGACGGAGGATCAGATGATCGGCGTCTTTCAGCGTTTGATGCAGCGCGGCGTAAAGCACTTCGGCATCCACGCCCTGCTTGCCTCAAACGCTGTCGGCAATGAGTATTACCCCGAACTCGCTGCGAATCTGTTCCGCCTCGCTGTCCGCCTGCGCAACGCCACGGGCGCGCACATCGCCTTTGTCAATCTCTCCGGCGGCATCGGCGTGGACTACCGACCCGAGCAGCCGCTGTGCGACATCTCCGCCGTAGGAGAAGGTGTGCGGCGGCAATATCAGCAGATCCTTGTGCCGGAGGGGATGGGTGACGTTGCGATCTTTGCCGAGTTGGGCAGATTCCTGCTTGCCCCCTCTGGGCATCTGATCTCCACGGTGCTGCATCAGAAGCATATTTATAAGACTTACATCGGGCTGGATGCCTGTGCCGCCAACCTGATGCGCCCTGCCATGTACGGCGCTTACCATCACATCACCGTTTTGGGCAAGGAGGACGCGATTTTAGACCATGTTTACGACGTCACGGGCGGTCTGTGCGAAAACAACGACAAATTTGCCATCGACCGCTCTCTGCCCGGCATCAACATCGGGGATCTGGTCTGCATTCATGACACGGGTGCGCACGGCTACTCCATGGGCTACAATTATAACGGCAAGCTCCGCTCGGCGGAGGTGCTGCTGTGCGAGGACGGCTCGTTCCGCATGATCCGCCGCGCCGAAACGCCGCAGGACTATTTTTCCACGCTCGACTTTTCTCCTTTCCGATTCGAGGAAGCATAATATGCGCCCTTTGGTGTTGCCAATTTGATGGGCATGCGGTATACTATGCGTATTCCAACGGACGGAGGACACCGATGAATGTATTGATTACCGGCGCTGCCAGCGGACTTGGTCGCGCCGCCGCAGAGTTTTTCGCACGAAACGGTCAGAGCGTGTTTGCCCTTGACATCCAGCCGATTGCGCCGCAGGAGAATCTTTTCCCTTTCTCTGCGGACATCACGGACGAAAGCAGTCTGTCCGCCGTCTTTGCACGCCTGCAGTCGGACGGTGTGCGCCTCGACGCGATTATCAATTTCGCGGGCATGATTTTTATCGACAACTTTCTGGAAGTGGATGAGTGCAGACTGCGAAAGATTTTTGACGTTAATTTACTTGGCGCGATGCGCGTGAACAAGATTTTCTTTCCCCTGCTGCGGGAAAACGGCAAAATCGTAATCACGACCAGCGAGGTCGCACCGCTTGATCCACTGCCTTTTAACGGCATCTACAGCACCACGAAAACCGCCCTCGACTGCTATGCGCAGGCGCTGCGGCAGGAGGTGGGGCTGCTCGGACGGCGTGTCATCACGCTCAGACCGGGTGCGTTTGATACGTCGCTCGCGGGCGGAAGCATCCCGTCTATGCACGCCATGGCGCAGCGCAGTCAGTATTTCGGCGGACAGGGCGAGCGCTTTGAAACGCTGATGCGGAAATTTACGGGCAAACTGCAAAAACCCGAAAAGCTGGCGAAAAAGCTCTACCGTGCGGTAAGCCGGCGCCGTCCGAGGAATGTTTATACCGTGCACAGCAATTTGGGGCTTCGGCTGCTGGCGCTTCTTCCGAAGGGCTTGCAGGTTGAGGTCGT